>JAZNFW010000117.1:0-24712 GCA_045576175.1 Clostridia bacterium
CAAGCGGTCTTAGGAAGACAAGGGTCTCTTACAACTCCTTGGCTCACAGAACGACATGGCTACGATCCGACTTACTTTTTTAAGATGCATACCGATTAAAGTGAGGCCTATATCTATGCCTGCATCTGCACAAATCTGCTCCACTGCCACGGGATTTTTAAAGTGCTTGTACGCCTCCGTTGCAAAAGAGCCTCCCGCCTTTGGCCAGGGGACAACATTTACTATTTCCGCATTTGGCACGGCATCTCTTTCCACTATTATGGCCCTATTAAGATGCTCGCAGCACTGTGCCGCAAGGTATATCCCCTCGCCCTTAAACACATCATACAGGCTTTCAAATAGCACCTTGGCGGTATCGGGGCTGGAGTTTGTACCCCAATGGCTTCCCAAAACCTCGCTTGTGGAACAACCCACAACAACTATGTCGCCTTTTTTAAGATGTGCCTTTTCAATTAAATCTTTAGCACAGATTTTGCACTGCCTTGCAATATTATCCATGTATATCCTCCTCAACCAGGTTTCTTACCCAAATTTTACTCTTTAAAAGTATAAAGCCTATCGCTGCCTTTAAAACATCTGTTGCCTGTACTGCTACATAGGTCACTGCAACTGTTGCAAACGAGCGAAAAATGAATGCCGTGGATACGGCTACAAAAAGCACAAAGTATCCATCGAAAAGAGATGTAATAAACACTCTTCCGCCTGCACGAAGTGTGAAGTATGATGAATTCTCGTAGCACAAAAACGGCATAAACACTGAAGACGCCTTTATAAAATACACCGAGAAATTCTCTGCTTCATAAGACACATTATATATGTACGGCACAAAATCTGCCATAAAGAATGTTACTAAACCAATCACTACACTAACACACAAAGCAAAAAAATTGAGCTTTCGGACATTGTCAACCGCCCCATCAAAATCATTGGCACCCAAATCTCTGCCTGCTACGATACCCACCGCTATTCCAAGAGAACGGAAAGTGATATTCATAAGGTTAACTACCGATGATGATATACTGTAGCCTGCTACCGCCGCAAGACCATAGCTACTATAGCACATAGCAAGGAGGGACATCCCTATAGCCCAGATAAGCTCGTTTATTAAAAGCGGTATTCCCTTTTTAAGAAATTCCTTTGCAGCACCAAGGGGTATCCAAAGGCTAATTAATGCACCCTTGAAATAGGGGCTTTTCCTTTTTGTTTTGTGCACATACAATAGTACCACAGTACACTCTACAAATCTTGAGATTACAGTACCCAGTGCGGCACCCTCAACACCCATAGCAGGGAAAATGCCTATACCGAAAATCAAAAGATAGTTTAAAAGAGTGTTAACCGCCACGGCGCAAAGCCCCGCCACCATAGGCAAAAAGGTTGAGCCTGTTTCCTTGAGAGTGCTTGAATAGACCTGAGCTATAACATACGGCACAAGGCCTACGAGCATTATCCTTAAGTATTTAATGGCAAACTTAAGTGCCAGAGCTACATCGCAATCGTAGCTGCCATCGTGAAGGTAAAGGCTTATAAAAAACTTTGCCCCAAAGGTAAGTGCACAAAATGCAAGTGCCATAAGAAATGCACACACGATAAACTTAAAACGGATGGTATAGCGTATGCCGTCGTTATCCTTCTTGCCAAAGTACTGCGAGGTAAAAATTCCCGCACCGCTTACTGCTCCGAAAATGCCAAGGTTGAATATAAAAAGAAGCTGATTGACTATGGCAACGGCGGAAACCTGTTCTGTGCCCAGAGTGCCCACCATAACATTGTCGAGCATATTGACAAGGTTGGTTATGAAGTTTTGCACTATGATAGGAACTGCCAGTGTGAGCACCATTTTGTAAAATGCTCTGTCCCCTATGAATTTTTTAAGCCGCATAAAAAACCTCAGATATTTAGAAAAATTCCTGCCACAGTAAAATAAATAAGCAGTGACAGTGCGTCAACTATTGTTGTAATAAAAGGACTTGCCATGACTGCCGGGTCAAAGCCTATTTTTTTGGCACCAATGGGCAAAACACAGCCTATAAGCTTTGCAAAAGTGACAGCAAAAATGAGTGTGAGCGCTATAACAAGTGACACTCTAACAGATAGTCTATCTAAAAACAAGCATTTTAAAAACATGGTAATACTAAGTGTTAAACCACACAAAATGGCCACACGAACTTCCTTCCATATTACCCTGAAGGTATCTCTATACTCTATTTCTCCGACGGAGAGCCCATGAATAATTGTAACAGATGCCTGCGAGCCGGAATTACCTGCTGTATTCATTATCATAGGTATAAACGCTGTGAGTATGATTTGTGCTTTGAGAGCATTTTCAAAACTAGACATTATCATACCAGTAAAGGTTGCAAGAAGCATAAGTAAAATAAGCCACGGTATTCGTTTTTTCCAGGTTTCGAATACCCCGGTACGCATATACGGTCTGTCATTTGGAACGATAGCCGCCATCTTTTCCATATCCTCTGCAGCTTCGTCCTGAAGTACATCGATAGCATCGTCAAATGTAACGATACCCACCATTCGCTTTTCTTCGTCCACTACAGGAAGGGCAATAAAGTTGTACTTGTCAAAAATATATGCAACGCTTTCCTTATCCTCTGTGGTCTGCACATATATGGGGTTTGTTTCCATTATGCTTTCTATAAGCTCATCGCCTGCGCTAAGGAGCAAATCCTTTACGGTTACAATGCCTGTAAGCTTATTGTTTTGTGTGACATAACAGGTGTATATGGTTTCCTTGTCGAGCCCTGTGCGTCTTATATGCAAGATAGCATCATCTACCGTCATATTTCCTTTGAGGCTCACATACTCAGTTGTCATAATGCTTCCCGCACTGTCGTCAGGATACTGCAAAATCATATTGATGCTTTTTCTGGTGTCGGCATCGGCTGCACGCAAAATCCTCTTTACCACATTTGCAGGCATTTCCTCTATGATGTCTACGGCGTCATCTACATAGATCTCGTCTATGACTTCCTTTAGTCCCCTATCCCTAAAGTTGTGGATAAGCTCCTCCTGCTGCTCGCTCTCCATCTCGACAAAGGTATCTGCCGCCAAATCCTTGGGCGTAATGCGAAATGCTATTGCGAGTTCATCACCCTCTAATTCCGACAAAAACTGCGCTATGTCGGCAGGATTCATATCGGCAAGAAGCTCTTTGAGTTTTACATATTGCTTAGTATGCAAAAGCTCCAGTGCCATATCAAGTGTCACTTTTTCTTCGTTCATTTTCTTGTCCTCCCACTCTGAATTCTATGTTTGGGAAGGAAGTATGGTGCTCAATTATAGAAATGGCAAAACGGATGCTTAGCGCCCGTATGACCACAATGTAATCTTTCTTCTATACTTGCTTTGTGTGACAAACAGACGCACAAAAAGCAAGCGTATCTAAAAAACTACACCCATGATAATTGGTACTTATACTGCCTTCGGCGTCCATTTAATCTCACCTCACTCAAAGTTATCAATAGCTATTATTTTACCACAACGGCAAAAAAAGCTCAATAGATTTTATGAATTTTATTGTATGGTTTGCACGATATCGTTGTTGTTTTTTCGTTTTTTAAAACCGTATATCATAAAAGCTATACCAACAAGTGCACAAATTAGTGCAACAATCTGCGAAACCCTGAAACTGCCTATAAGAAGGCTGTCTGTTCTCAATCCCTCTATAAAGAATCTTCCAAGCCCGTAGCTTATAAGGTAAGAGAAGAAAATCTGTCCGTCGAACCTTCTTTTTCCAAACAAAGCAAGAAAGATTACAAGAAACACAAAATTCCAAAGCGACTCATAAAGAAAAGTGGGATGCACGGGCATATTTGGATTAACCTCCATACCGTCGGCAAGAAGCTCATAGAGCTGACTTTCGATTCTGTCGCCTGTCATACCCCACGGCAAATTGGTGTTTGCACCAAACGCCTCCTGATTTACAAAGTTGCCCCATCTGCCTATGCTTTGACCTATGAGAAGTCCTATTGCACCTATATCACAAAACAAAGAAAGATTTTCTTTTTTTATTTTGCAGTATATAACTGCCACTATTACTGCACCTATTACAGCTCCATATATGGCAATTCCGCCGTTCCATATCGCAATAATCTCGTCGGGATGCAAGCTGTAATAATCCCATCTGAATACAACATAGTAGAGCCTTGCACAGACTATTGAAATAGGTGTGGCTATAAGAACTATATCTATGACGGTGTCCTGCTTCATACCATATTTTTTGGCAAGGTATAATGCACAGGTTACCGCTACAAGAAAGCCTATTGCAATTATGATTCCGTACCAATACACATTTTTGTCTCCAATGGTAAAGGCAACTCTATCAATATTAAACGAAAGATTTAATCGCGGGAAAGAAATGTAGGACTCATTCATATATCTTTTTCCTTTCAATGAGTTGGGAAAACCACACTCATCGCCATATTTTCTTCTGTAAATATTTCTTTGAATACCTGTGTTACATACTCAAGGTCAACACTTTCGAACACATCGGTAAAGCTGAATATATTAACTCCGCCCAAGATGTAGCGGGTAACAAGATTTCCTATGGTTTCAACATTGTTAAAGCCCCTTAAATATGAGCCGTAAAATGCCTTTCGAACTCTCTCGAATTCATCCTTATCAAAGCCTGTGCGGTGTATTTCATTTATCTTTTCCATCACCTTTTCTTTGACTTTTTCGGGTTTTTCGCTCTCACCTGCAATTATTGCACAGGCAAATTCTGTCTCGGTGGAGTTATCGGTACCAAAGTTTTCGTTTATAAGTCCTTCCTCATACATCGAGGTATAGAGGGTGCTACTTCTTCCAAAGAGAATTCTTGATATAATTTCCACAGCAATTTCTCTTTTTAAAACCTCGTTGCCTTCTTTGAGATAATTGTCCTTAAAACCGATGTTAAAAAGCGGTATGGATACGCTTGCTCGTGCCTCTATATACTTTTGGCATATTTCTTTTGGCTCCTTGTCAAAAATTCTTTCAATCGCCTTAGGTGCACGCTCTTTTTTAATTACCTTGTCTACAGTGGAAAATACCTTTTCTACATCCACATCGCCCACAACACACACCACCATATTTGAAGGATTATAGAATGTGTTGTAGCACTTATAGAGAATGTCTTTGTCTATTTTTGAAATACTTTCCACAGTTCCTGCAATATCTATACGCACGGGGTTTACGTGGTAAAGTGCCTTTAAGAGATTGAACATAACCATCCACTGTCCGTCATCATCATACATACGAATTTCCTGACCTATTATGCCCTGCTCTTTTTTTACATTTTCCTCTGTAAAATACGGGTCGCCGACATATGAAAGCAGATGTTCAAAGCTCTCATAAAAATTGTCCGTACACGAAAACAGATAATTTGTGTATGTGAACGAGGTAAACGCGTTTGCATTTGCGCCGTAGAGGGCAAATTTGTCAAAGGCGTTGCTGCCGTCGCTCTGCTCAAACATTTTGTGCTCAAGAAAGTGTGCAACACCGTCGGGTATGGTTAAGGGAGCATCGTCATCTATCGGCACAAAACGGTTGTTTACTGAACCGAATTTGGTGGCAAAGGTTGCATACTTTTTTACACAGCCTTTTTTGGGGATAACGAACACACCAAGACCGCTCTCGTGCTCGCCTATATACATAGTTTCCTTAAGGGATGCGTTTTCTATTTTTGTGTATTTCAATTTAATTCACCTTACCCTTCAAGAAATAGACTGTATTAAGGCTTACCGATGAAAGTGCATCTGTTACATCCTCTTTTTTAACTTTCCTTACCTTTTCTACCGCTTCGTCAATTGTGTCGTGGTTGCTCGAAAAACACTGCGAGCGGTAATATTCCTTCATGGAATATGCACTGTCTTTAAACGACAGATAGGTGTTTACAATGTAGTTTCGTGCCACCTCAAGCTCTTCATCCGTAAAGTCACCCTTTGCAATATTCTTTAGCTGTTTTTCTATCTCGGATTTTGCCTTTTCATAATCTTCGAACTCTATTCCCGAGCTTACTAGCATAACCGCACGGAACTTGTCGAGCATAGATGATGCATAGTAGCAAAGGCTCATCTGCTCTCTTACTGTATTAAACAGTCTCGAATGTGCACCTGCACCATAAATACTGTTTGCCACAAGAAGTGCATAATACTTTTCGTCATCCATAGTTATTTGAGTAGTAAAGCCCATAGAGAGCTTACCCTGTGCAACATCGAACTCATCCTCGGCATACCTTACCTCATCGCACGCCTCTACAACGCCTCTTGAATATTCTATGGGTTCGATTTCAAAATCGAAATCCTTAAAGTAGTCTTCAATAAAGCCTACAAATTCTTGGAGGTCGATATCGCCTACGGCAAAAATATCCACAGGGCTTTTTGTTATGATTTCTTTGTAATGACGAGAAACTGTCTTTGCATCTATCTTTTCCAAGTCCTCCAGATAACCGAATTCGAATATGGAATTCTCGTGACCCTGACACATTTCCTCAATACAGCGGAAGTTGGCATAGGTACGCTTATCGTTTATAAGTCCTTCTATATCATCCTTCAAATTTTGTTTTTCACCCTCTACGATATCACTGTCGAAAAGACCATCGTTAAGATTTGGTTTAAAGATTAAATCCAGCATAAGCTCGGTGCATTTTTTGGCAATGTTTTCGCTTATATAGTCATCGGACAAAAAGTTTACAGAAGAAACTATGCTCTGAACATATGCCTTCTTTGCAATATTTACATCGTACAATGTGCCGTACAAATCATCTGCATAAGTGCTTAGTGCATTCATATCCTTGCACTTTACCGTGCCTCTGGTAAGGAGCTTAGACAAAAGTGCGTTGGTAGTAGCCTCTTCTCTTTTAAGCTTGCGGTTTAAGTACATACTCATAGACACCGTCTTGTACTTTGTATCGGGGATATAATAGAGGTTTATTCCCTTTAAAATTTCTCTTTTTATAATATCTGCCATAGCGAAATCCTTTCGTATAGATTGCACAAATAAATATATGTTTATTTTAACACACAACACCAAAAAATACCACACATTTTTTGTAAAAATAACATATTTTTTCTTCTTGTGATTAAACACAAAAAAGATTTTACATTTTTGTCGAATATTCACGAATTTTCATCGGCATTATTGAAGAAACTTGACAAAAACTCACAGTGAATGTATAATAGCCTATAAAGTAATTGTTTTACTTGAGAAGGAGTTTACGGTATGGAAATCACAAGTATCAAAATCAAAAAGTTTGAAACCGAAAGCAAAATGAAGGCTATTGCATCTGTTACTTTCGATGATTGCTTCGCTGTACACGACATCAAGGTTATCGAAAACGAAGAAAAGGTGTTCATAGCAATGCCCAACAAGAGATTGAAGGACGGCACATTCAAGGATGTTGCTCACCCCATCAATTTTGAATTTAGGCAGTTCATAGAGTCAAAGGTTATCGAGGCATACAACAACGCAGAAATAGAAGAATAACATCAGTACTTTTTCCCCTCCGTTTTCGGAGGGGTTTTTATTTGTGCTTTTAATCAAAAAAGTCTTGAAACTTTACATATAATGGGTTATAATAATTCTATATGTTTAACACACGAGAGGATTTTGCAAAATGAGATTATCTAAATATTTATTACCCACATTAAGAGAGGTGCCTGCCGAGGCGGAAATTCCGAGCCATCAGCTTATGATGAGAGCCGGTCTTATAAGAAAGCTCGCTTCCGGTGTGTACGGTTATCTCCCGTTGGGTCTTAAAGTACTGCGAAATGTAGAAAGAATCATCCGCGATGGTATGGACCGCCACGACGCACAGGAGCTTCTTATGTCTGCCCTGCTTCCTAAGGAAATGTTTGAAACTTCCGGTCGCTGGGAGGTTTTTGGACCTGAAATGTTTAGATTAAAAGACAGAAACGACAGAGATTTCTGCCTTGGACCTACTCACGAGGAAATATTTACAGACACAGTCAAAGCCAATGTTAAGTCCTACAAACAGCTTCCTATGACTCTGTATCAAATACAGACAAAATACCGTGATGAACGCAGACCCCGTTTTGGCGTTATCAGAAGCCGTGAATTCATAATGAAGGATGCTTACAGCTTCGACAAGGACGAAAAGGGTCTTGATGTGTCCTACAAAAATATGTATGATGCATACCGCGAAATCTTTGATGATATGGAACTTAACTATCTTGTTGTAGATGCTGACTCCGGTGCTATGGGCGGCAGCGGCTCACAGGAATTTATGGTAAAATCCGATATAGGCGAAGATACTATTGCATATTGTGAAAAGTGCAATTACTGTGCCAACGAGGAAAAGGCCATATGCGTAGCACCCGAAAGTGTCGATAACTCCCCTATGGCAGAGATAAACAAGGTACATACTCCGAATGCAGGTACCATTGAAGATGTAACAAGCTTCTTAAACAAAACACCCAAGGATTTTGCAAAAACCATAATATACAAAGCAGACGACAGATTTGTGGCAGTAATGGTAAGAGGTGACCGTGAGGTTAATGATACTAAGGTTGTAAACGCCCTTGGCGGTGCCATAGAGTTTGACTTGGCTCCCCTCGATGACCTTATGGAAATCACCAATGCAAAGGCAGGCTTTGCAGGACCTGTGGGTCTTAAGATTGACCTCTTTGTTGACCATGAGGTTGCCGCTATGAAGAATATGATAGTGGGTGCAAACGAAACAGACTATCACCTTGAAAATGTGAACATAGAAAGAGACTTTAATGCCACCCTTATCGGTGATTTCAGAAATATCGAAGAGGGCGACCTTTGCCCCATCTGCAAGGCAGAAAAAATCAAGACCTGCCGAGGCATAGAGGTTGGTCACATATTTAAGCTCGGAACAAAATATTCCAAATCTATGGATTGCACCTACCTCGATGAAAACGGCAAGGAACAGGTTCCCATAATGGGATGCTACGGCATAGGCGTTTCCAGATGTCTTGCGGCAATCATAGAGCAGAATTCCGATGAAAACGGCATAATCTGGCCAATGAGTGTGGCGCCCTACCACGCAATTGTTGTTCCGGTAAATACCAAGGACGACGCTCAAAGAGAAACCGCAGAGAAAATCTACACAAGTCTCGTAAATGCAGGAATAGAAACAATAATTGACGACAGAAATGAACGTGCAGGCGTTAAATTCAATGATGCAGAGCTTATAGGTATCCCCTTAAGAATTACCGTCGGCAAAAAGGCTTGCGACGGCATTGTAGAGTTTAAGCAGCGCAGAAGCGGCGAAATGCTCGAGCTCTCCGTGGACGAAGCAATAGAAAAAGTTATAGCTGAAGTCAACAAATAATCAAATGGGTTGCACCAAATTAGCTTGATGCAACCCATTATTGTAGGTGTTGTTTTATGTTGTTTTCGATAATTTCACTTCTTCTTGTGGCGCTAGATCAAATAAGTAAGTTTGCGACACTTAAATACTTGAAACCCGTATTCAGCATCGAGGTTATAAAGGATATCTTGAGTTTTACCTATGTTGAAAACCGTGGTGCAGCATTCGGTATACTCCAGAATGCACGCTTTGTGTTCATTGTATTTACTATCATAGCCATAGCTGTTTTAATCTGGTACAAGTATAAGCATAGGCCTCAGGGCATACTTATAAACACATCACTTTGCCTTGTCCTCTCCGGTGCTGTCGGTAATATGATAGACCGCATATTCAGAGGTTTTGTGGTGGATATGATAGAAGTTACCTTTATAGATTATCCCGTGTTCAATGTGGCAGACTGCTTCGTTGTGGTGGGAACAATTCTTATGATTATATATATTCTCTTTGTGTACAAAGAGCCAAAGAAAGCTGACCAAGATGACAAAATATGAATTCATATCCGACGAGAACGGAATAAGGCTTGATAAATTTGTAAAGGTGGACTCTGTGCCCCGTTCTCAGATACAAAAGTTAATAGATTCGGGATTTGCCACGGTTAACGGCGAGACTGCCAAGTCGTCCTATAAGGTTAAAGTAAACGACCATATAGTTCTTACTATCCCCGATCCTGAACCGCTTGAAATCACCCCTGAAAACATCCCGCTGGACATTGTATACGAGGATGAGCATATGCTTGTTATAAATAAACCTCAGGGTATGGTTGTACATCCTGCACCTGGAAACTACACGGGAACACTTGTAAATGCACTTATGTATCACTGCAAGGATTCATTAAGCGGTATAAATGGTGTTATGCGCCCCGGAATTGTCCACAGAATAGACAAGGATACCTCAGGACTTCTTTTGGTTGCAAAAACAAACGAGGCTCACCTTTCGCTGTCCAAACAGATACAGGACAAAACTGCAAAAAGGCACTATCTTTGCCTTGTGTGCGGAATTTTGAAAACGCAAAAAGGCATAATTGATGCTCCCATAGGCAGACATCCTACAAACAGGCTCAAAATGGCAGTTACTCCGCATAATTCTAAGGATGCCGTAACCCACTTTGAAGTTCTGGAGTATCTTAACAATGCCACATATGTAGCCTGCGACCTTGAAACCGGGAGAACACACCAGATAAGAGTTCATATGCAGTATATAGGGCACCCCATAATAGGCGACCCGCTTTATCTTAACAAAAATCCATATAATCTTAACGGTCAGGCTCTTCATGCGCAGAAGATAACATTTAATCACCCTGTAACAAACGAAAAAATGGAGTTTACCGCTCCCCTGCCCGATTACTTTGAAAACTTAATCCAGACACTAAAAAAAGATGCGTAAAACGCATCTTTTTTATATTATATCGGTTATTTCAAATCGTGAAGCGACCTTCAAAAAAACATCCTTGTCTACGGCAAAATTGTTTTTTGTAAGTAAATTTACACTTGCCTTATATGCTTTTTCAGGGGTGTTGTTGTTTTCGCTAAGATGTCCAAGGGTTATGTACTTTGTACCCCAGAGAGCAAGCTGTGTGGCAAGCCAAGCACAATTCTCATTTGAAAGGTGACCGCTATCAGAGAGTATCCGTTTTTTAAGAGGATAAGGATACCTTCCGCTTACCAGCATATCCACATCGTGATTGGCTTCAATAACCACTGCCTCGCATCCTGCAAGAGCCGACAGCATCGGCTTTGTGATAGAGCCTGTATCTGTGGCAAAGCCATATTTCTTGTCGTCATAGCTTACAACATATCCCACCGACTCTGCCGAATCGTGTGGTGTTTTGAATGGGCGGATTTTTGCCGTTCCGATGTCAAAAGTCTGTCCTGTTGTAATCTCTTTTGCAAACTTCATATCAAAACAGTTTGCACCTTTTGATATTGCATCAAGTGTTGCCGCATTTGCATACACATCTATGCCGTACTTTCTTGTAAAGACATCGAGCCCGCAAATATGGTCGCTGTGCTCGTGAGTCACAAGCACAGCGCAAATTGAATACGGACTTACGCCGATATCCTCCAAAGCCTTCACGATTTTGGAAGATGAGACACCGGCATCTATAAGGATATTCGTTTTTGTATCGGATATATACGCACAGTTGCCGCTGCTACTGCTGTATAATGTGCAAAATTTAATCATCTACTCTTTTAATATCTGCACCCAGAGACACAAGCTTTTCAACCATGTGCTCATAGCCTCTGTCTATATGCCTTAGTTCGTTTATTTCGCTCACACCGTTGCAGGCAAGTGCCGCTATGACCATACTTGCGCCTGCCCTTAGGTCAGTTGCAACTACACTGGCAGGCTCAAATGGTGCTCCGCCGTTTATTGTAGCCTTTTCGCCGTCTACTGTAACCTTGGCGTTGAACTTAACAAGCTCATCAACATACTGAAACCTTGTTTCCCACACACCCTCGGTTACAACGCTTGTCCCATTTACAGTAGCAAGCATAGCCACAGCCTGTGGCTGAAGGTCGGTAGGAAAGCCGGGATACGGCATTGTCTTTATATTTATGGTGCTTATTGGCCCTTTTGAATATATCCTTACATATTCGTCGCCCTCCTCAACACCAAATCCCATTTCGGTAAACTTAGCAGTAATGGCATCGAGGTGCTTGGGGATTACATTTTTTACTACAACATCCCCTCTTGTAGCTGCAGCAGCAAACATATATGTTCCGGCTTCTATCTGGTCGGGAATTATCGAATATGTGCCGCCTTTAAGAGAACTTACACCTGTAATTTTGATAACATCTGTGCCCGCACCGCGAATTTGTGCTCCCATAGAGTTCAAAAAATTTGCAAGGTCTACTATATGCGGCTCTTTTGCAACATTTTCCAGCACAGTCTTGCCCGGTGCCATAACAGCCGCCAAAATGGCATTGATGGTTGCTCCTACAGACACAACATCAAAATATACATTTCCGCCTTTTAATGAAGATGCATCTATCTTAACAAATACATCGTCCTCTGTAACAAGGCAGTTTAAGTTTTTAAATGCCTTTAGGTGCTGGTCTATGGGGCGTTTGCCAAAATTGCATCCGCCCGGAGGGGGTACATGAGCGTTACCAAATCTGCCCACAAGTGCTCCCATAAGATAATAGGACGCACGCATTTTTGATGCCAGAGCAGGATCGGCAACATATGTTTTAAGCTCACTGGAATCTATGATAAGTGTGTTTAATCCCTCTCTTTGCACTTTTGCACCAAGAGATGTTATCATCTTTATTATGATATCCACATCGCTTATATCGGGGACATTTTCTATTGTGCAAACACCCTTAACAAGAAGTGCAGCGGGTATTATAGCTACAACAGCATTTTTGGCACCGCTTATTGCAACTGTGCCGTTTAGTGCTTTGCCGCCGTGTATAAGAAGCTTCTCCACAGCAATCCTCCTAAAAGATTATTCTTCCCAGTTATGATATATTTCCTGAACATCATCGTTATCTTCAAGACTTTCGATGAGCTTTTCCATCATAGTTATATCGTGTTCATCGGTTAATTTAATTGTGTTCTGGGGTATCTTTTCTACACCCGCAGATTCAAATTTGTAGCCTTTTTCCTCGAGTGCATCCCTTACCTCTCTGAGCGCTTCGGGAGATGTGGAAATTTCATAGAATTCGCCTTCGCCGTTAAAGTCGTCTGCTCCGCAATCGAGAGCATCCATCATAAGCTCATCCTCATCCACATCGGGAGACTTTGCTACGATAATCATACCCTTAGTATCAAACATCCAGCTAACAGAGCCGTTTGTTCCAAGGTTACCGCCGAATTTGTCAAAATAATGTCTAAGGTCGCCAGCTGTACGGTTCTTGTTGTCTGTAAGTGTCTCCACGATTACAGCAACTCCGCCTATACCGTAGCCCTCATAGGTTATATCCATATAGTTATCTGTATTGAGGTCGCCTGCAGCCTTTTTGATAACTCTCTGAATGTTATCGTTTGGCATATTGAATGAGCGAGCTTTGGCAATTGCATCCTTGAGTCTTCCGTTAACCTCGGGGTCAGCTCCGCCTGCCTTGGCAGCAACGGCTATTTCTCTGCCCATTTTTGTGAAAATTTTAGCTTTTTGAGCATCAGATTTTTCCTTTTTGTGTTTTATGTTATTCCATTTGGAATGTCCGGACATTGTCTTTTCCCTCCTAAAATTGCTTGCGTTTAAATTATATCCCAATTTCTTGCATATTGTCAAGAATTGGCGTTTATTTTATGCGTCTTGCCTCTACATAAAATCTCTTATCTCTGGCTTCGCCCATGGAAAAGGTTTTTCTGGGCAGTGCTCCGTCTACCGCCACTGTCTTGAAGAGGTCGTTTTTATCCATAGCATCCAGTATAAAACCGAAGTTGTTTCCAACAGAAAGCTCCTCTACTACATCTTCGCCATGTATATAGTCTATTTTTCCTTGATTGTTTGAAAGATAATCATCAAGAAAATTCTGAAGAGAACCAACTGTTATATTAGCGGTGGGGTTTTTAACCGAATATGTTTTCTTTTGACCGTCATGTACAAGTACAAAACTCTGGTCGCCTTCGCCCTCATTAGCAAAACCGGAAAGCTCATTTAAAAATACTTCTTTATCAACATCGAACACAACTCTGTGTATTGCCTCAAACTCCAAAGAGCTGTCGTGAAGATTTACAAGCTCGCACAAAGCGTATCTTGCCAAATCCGCATTTCCGTCTATTTCGCCGTTTTTCACCTTATTGTAGTACTCCTTGGCAGTTGCAAGCGAATGGTTTCCGTCACCCATAGCAAACACAAGGGGTGTTTCCTCGCAAAGTGTATGTCTCTCATTGAAGGCATCCTTGTTGTCGAGGTTAGCTAATTTTTCTTCAAAAAGTGAAGCTGTAGCATCATCGAGCTTGTAGCCTGCGATATGCCCCGAATCCATCATAAGCTCAAAATCATAAACCTTTGTAAAGAGTTCTTTCTTTTCTCCCAAGGATTCTATTATATCGCAATCGGGGTCATCTAAAAGTATCATAATATGTGGAAGCTCCATAAGAGCATTCTCTCTTACCTTTAGTCTGGGTGGAATACGCTCTACCACTGTTTTTTCGGTAGCACGGACCTTGGATGTGCTTCCCATTGAATAATCATATTCCTCCAAATCTATTGCACCCACAATTCCCTTGCGAACAGAGCCGTTTTTGAGAGTTCTCTCCACATATATGTAGCAATTTTTGTGTTCGCAAAAAACCGAAGAATTTGTATACTCAACCATTTTGTCATTGAGCTTTTTTATTCTTTCTTTAACACCAACATCCTCAAGATAAACCTCGGGAAGTATAAGATTGTATGCAGAAACGCTGTCCTTGGTAAAATTTTCCACACTACTCCAGTACTTAGGCTCGGATGTGTACTGGTCGCAGGCAACAACGCCCCACTTTGTCATATCTGCATTATCAGGCAAAAGTATGTTTGCTTTTTTAAAAATCATTGACCTTCTCCTTCTTTTATTTTTATGTCACGGTACTGCAAAGCATAAGAAATATCATTATTTATCTGCTTTTTCAGTTCATCCGTATTTTCAAAGCACTGTTCGGAGCGGATAAACTCCAAAAATGATATTTCTATTTCTTTGCCGTAGCAATCAATATCTGCATCTAAAAGATGTGTTTCCGTAATTATATCTGTTCTGTCATCCACCGTAGGATTTGTACCCACATTGGTTATTGACCAAAACAACTTATCATCTATTCTGGAAAGCGTCACGTACACACCGTTTTTCATAGTAAGTGCTGTGCTTTGGGGGTACACATTCACAGTAGGAAAGCCAAGCTTTCTGCCAAGATGCTTACCGTCGGTGACTGTGCCCTTTATTGTGTAGTCTCTGCCAAGATACTTTGATGCCCAATCAACTCTGCCGTCTGCAATATATTTTCTGATTGCGGTGGAACTTACCTCTTCGCTCTTGCCCTCAAAAGATAGCATACATACGCTGTCTACTATTGAAACACCTACTTCGTACTGCGTCCCGAGACTGCGAAGACACATAGAATCCGCACTTCTGTCCTTGGCAAAGCGAAAATTCTTTCCCACCACCACATATCCGGCATTTAGCTCGTCTATCACTACCTTAGTGAAAAATTCCTCGGCGGACATATTCCTTATATTATCGTCTAAAAGGCGGAAAACAACCTCGTCGGCACCAAGCGACTCTAAAATCTGCTTTTTAACGAAATCAGAGGTTATGGCCATATTCATTTTTGGACTGATTACATAGACTGTAACCTTTGTATTGTTTTCTGACGCCAGCCTGATTGCCTCTTTTATAAGAGCCCTGTGCCCTATGTGGACACCGTCAAACTTGCCCAGAACAACAACTTTCTTTGTATTTTCCATACAAATCTCCTCAAAAGACTAGATAAACGCCTTGTCTATCTTTAAGACATTTCCTTTTTCGCCGATGGTGACTTTGGCTATGCCTACGAAAATGTCTTTTCTGTCATATATTCTATAGGTTCCTACCTCTATGTTTACCCTTGAATATGCTCCGTTTAAAAGGCGTGCCTTTACTACATCATTTACTTTGTACTCGGGATAATCCATAAAAATCCTGTCTACGCACGACAAAACGCTCTCTCTACCATTTTCCTCTGCTTTTTGAGATATTTCATCAAAGGTCATAGCCTCATTAATATCAAACACCGATGACGCTGTGCGGACAAGCGATGTCATACACGCTCCGCAGCCCAGTAGCTCACCTATATCGTGACACAAGGAGCGGATATATGTACCCTTTGAGCAGCGCACTCTTATCTTGAATGTATCACCTTTAAAATCAAGAAGTTCACATTCATACACAGTTATTTCTCTGGGTTTTCGCTCTACCTCTATTCCCTGTCTTGCAAGCTCATAGAGTTTTTTGCCGTTTTGCTTTATGGCACTGTACATAGGCGGAACCTGACTTATTGTCCCCTCAAACTTTGTAAGGGCGGACTTTAAATCTTCATAACTCACATCAGGCACACATTCAGTCAAAACATTTCCCCACATATCATATGTGTCTGTAGTTATGCCTAGCTTTACCTCGGCTACATACTCTTTGTCTGAAAAGGTTATCATATCGCACGCCTTGGTGCTCTTTCCCACGCATATGGGCAAAACACCCTCGGCATTGGGGTCAAGAGTTCCTGTGTGCCCTACCTTCCGCGTCCCGAGTATTTTACGTATAACATTTACAGCATCGTGAGATGTATAACCCTTGGGTTTAAATAGAACCAATATACCGTTTAAATCTGTCATTTTAGATTACCTTTTTTATCTCGCTTAGTAAAACTTCCTTAGCTTTGTCGGCAGTGTCTTTTATGGATAATCCTGCTGCGCGGATGTGACCGCCTCCGCCTAAAGCTCTGGCAATTTCAGATACATCTACATATTCGTTGGAACGCAGACTTACCCTTAAGTCATTTTCGCCTTTTTCCTTGATATACACTCCAACCTCAACTCCTACTATACTCCTTGGAATTGATGCAATGTCGTCCTCTTCGCCAAAAGTAAGACCGTATTTTGAAAGCATACCCTCATCTACAACGGCTATACACACCTTGCCGTCACAATAAAATTCAAGCTCCGATATAACCTGTGCATTGAGCTTTAACTGATTTGCCGTCTTGGTGTCGAAAAGCTTTCGCATAACATATGCCGCATCAAAATCATAAGACATAATCTTTGATGCAGTAGCAAGAGTGTTTGCGGTAGTATTGGAATACTTAAAGCTTCCCGTATCGCTGGCTATGGCAGCATAAAGCCTTAGTGCCACCTCGGGTGTTACCTTAGCTTTAAGATAATCCTTTATGAAATAATACATTATTTCACCAGCGGCAGCTGCATTAGGATCGACATAATTAAAGTCTGCATAACCCTTGTTGGTTTTGTGGTGGTCTATGCAGCATTTAACGGGTGCAAGATTATATACTTTATCTTCCATAGAGCCCATTAAGGATTTTTCTGCCACATCCACAGTAAGACAAACATCATAACGACACGCTTTTTCGCATATCATTCCCTCTTCCAAAAGAAAATCAAGTCTTGACGGAAGAGGGCTTGCACAGAAGATATCCGCTCTCTTACCCATTAAGCGAAGCACAGTAAGAAGTGCCGTTGCGGAGCCGATACAATCCGCATCGGGATTAGTATGAACTACAATTGCAACACTTTTACTCTTTTTAATAATTCGTGCTATCTTCTTCATAATCATTCACCGTCATTTTTGATTTTGTGCAAAAGGTCATTTATATGCATACCATAGTCTATTGAGGTATCAAGCACAAATGTAGGATGCGGTACACATCTTAAATTGAGCCTTGAGCCTATTTCTCTTTTGATATAGCCTGTGGCACTCTTTACCGCTTCCATAGTTGACTTCTTTTCTTCCTCTGTTCCAAGGACCGATATATACACCTTGGCATATTTTAAATCCTTGGTAACGGTGGCAGAAACCACACTCACCATAGATGACATTCTTGGGTCTTTGACAGTCCTGATTATAGAGGAAAGCTCTCTTTTGTATTCTTCCTGTATTCTTTCTACTCTGTTAAAAGCCATAAAATCATTCCTCATTGTAAAAGGCTCTGTGGCAGAATATCTGCCACAGATTACCTCTATTATTTACTGCTGTTTAATTTCTTCCATAACAAAGGATTCGATTATATCGCCATCCTTTATGTCGTTGAAGTTTTCTATGCCGATACCGCACTCGTAGCCTGTTGCAACCTCTTTTACATCGTCTTTAAATCTCTTAAGACTGGAGAGCACACCCTCGTGTACGATGATACCATCACGAACAATTCGTACCTGTGAGTTTCTGGAAATTTTACCGTCAAGAATGTAACCGCCGGCTATTGTACCTACACCGCTAACCTTAAAGGTGTTTCTAACTTCGGCGTGGCCGAGTACATTTTCTCTAAACTTGGGTGCAAGCATACCCTTCATAGCAGCTTCGATTTCTTCGATAGCGTGATAGATAACTCTGTAGAGTCTTATATCTACATCGTTCTGCTTAGAAGATGCCAGTGCACCATTGTCGGGACGAACATTAAAGCCTACTATAATCGCATTGGAGGCAGCAGCGAGCATAACATCAGATTCGGTTACACCGCCAACACCGCCGTGAATACAGCATACTCTTACCTCTTCGTTTGAGAGCTTGGTAAGTGACTGCTTAACAGCCTCTACAGAGCCCTGAACATCTGCCTTAACAATGATGTTTAAGTCTTTTACCTCGCCTTGCTTAATCTGGTCGAAGAGTGCATCGAGAGATACAGCAGAACGCGACTTGATGCTATCTTCCTTAATCTTTTCTTTTCTCTTTTCTACAACAGCTTTTGCCTTCTTTTCGTCGTCTACGGCGTAGAGAAGGTCTCCGCCCTCGGGCACTTCGCTAAGACCTATGATTTCTACAGGAACGGAGGGACCAGCTTTTTTAACCTTGTTTCCTCTGTCGTCTACCATAGCTCTTACTCTACCTGTTGCAGTACCTGCCACAACGATATCACCAACTTTAAGTGTACCATTCTGAACAAGAACTGTAGCAACAGGGCCTCTGCCCTTGTCGAGCTGTGCTTCAATAACTGTACCCTTTGCATTTCTGTTGGGATTAGCTTTTAATTCCTTCATATCTGCTACAAGAGTTACCATCTCTAAAAGCTCATCTATATTCTGATTGAACTTTGCAGAAATCGGAACGCAGATTGTATCGCCGCCCCACTCTTCAGGAACAAGCTCATATTCCATAAGCTCCTGCTTGATTCTGTCGGGGTTTGCACCCTCTTTGTCTATTTTGTTTATGGCAACAATTATTGTTACCCCTGCCGCTTTTGCGTGGTTTATAGCTTCAACAGTCTGAGGCATAATACCGTCATCTGCCGCTACAACGAGTATCGCAACATCTGTAACCTGTGCACCACGCATACGCATTGTTGTGAATGCTTCGTGACCGGGTGTATCCAAAAATGTAATCTTCTTATCGCGGATTCTTACTCTGTATGCACCTATATGCTGTGTAATACCGCCTGCTTCTTTTGCAATTACATTGGTGTTTCTTATTGCATCAAGAAGTGATGTTTTACCGTGGTCAACGTGGCCCATTACAACAACAACGGGTGAACGGGGTTCAAGGTCTTCGGGATTATCTTCAACATCGTTAAAGAGTCTGTCCTCATCTGTTACTATTATTTCTTTTTCGATGTTATAGCCCAAATCTGCACCTATGAGTGCTGCTGTATCGAAATCTATATTCTGGCTTACAGACGCCATAATGCCGATTTCAAACAACTTCTTTACTATAACAGTTGCGTTTTCGCCAAGTCTTTGAGCAAAATCGCCCACAGAGATTTCGTCGGGCACCTCTACAACCTTTGGCTCGGGCTTTTCTTCCTTGGCTTTCTTAACTTCCTTCTGCTCGAGAGGTTTTTTCTCCATCTTCTTTGCAGATTGAGGATTTTTCTTTATCTTCTGCTTTTTCTGGGATTTGTCTTCAATATCAATGTCAACAAGCTTTTCTATCTTGTCTGTATCGAGCTTTTCCAAATCAACAGTGTTTTGTCTGGTGTCTACTACCTTTTGTTTTACCTCTTTTTTGATTTCTATTTCTTCGGGGATTACCTCTTCTACAGGCTCTGTCTCCTCTGTCTTGGGATTTGCCTTAGCTTCGGCTTTGCTCTTTTCCATATGAAGTTTAGTATAATAATCCTCTATACTTGAGCCATCATCATACTTATTGAGAAGTGCTGTAAGCACCACATCAGTCTCATCAAGCTCCAATGTGGTCATATGATTCTTTACGGTTATACCGTATTTTTCTAAAAGTTCTATCAGCACCTTGCTTGTTAAATTTATGTCCTTACCTAGTTCGTGTACTCTGGGTCCGGTCATAACACTTCACCTCCATTATTATTGTGTTGCAACCACTTTTCTATACTATCGGCAAAACCTTTATCGCAAACGCAAACTGCTGCATTATATGCATTTCCAAGTGCGTGTCCGATATCGTCCTTAGTGCCCTCTATATAACACTTGACACCGTAGTAATTGCAACTGTTGGTTATGCTCTTTTTTGTATTGTCACTTGCATCAGAAGCTATGATTACAAGATGTGCCTTGCCGTGACGGATACTGTCCTTTACGGCTTCTTCACCAGCAGAAATTTTGCCGGCCCTTTTGGCAAGCCCTATAAGAGATAGTGCTTTATCCATACAATCACTCCCTATTTGCAAGAATTTTGAGTTCTTCATATATTGTCTTATCAACATCGCCCTTCAAAGCTCTTGAAAACTTATTTTTCTTCTGGGCTTTTAATATGCATTCCTCGCTAAGACAAACATATACTCCTCGCCCCTCGAGCTTTTGCTCGATATCTATGATAGCCTTGCCGTCTGACAAACGAACTATTCTTGTAAGTTCATCTTTAGGACGGCGAATCATACATCCCGAACACATTCGTGTGGGTCTTGGGTTTTTTAACATAAAATCACCTTTAGATTTACTTAAACATCGCTCTTTATGTCTATTTTGTAGCCTGTAAGTCTGGCTGCAAGACGGGCGTTCTGCCCTTCCTTGCCGATAGCGAGCGAAAGCTGATTTGCAGGAACTATAACATATGCCTCTTTGTTTTCGGTGTCTACCTCAAGGCTTATAACCTCAGCAGGATTGAGACTCGCAGTTATAAATTCCTTGGGATCGTCGCTATACTTAACGATATCTATTTTTTCACCGTTTAACTCATCAACTATGCTCTGTACTCTGGTACCCCTTGCACCAATACAGGAGCCTATGGGGTCAATGTTGGGGTCATTTGAATACACAGCGAGCTTTGTTCTGGAACCAGGCTCTCTGGATATACTCTTAATTTCCACTATTTTGTCCTGAATTTCGGGGATTTCCTCCTCAAACAGCTTAACTACCAGACCGGGTCTTGTTCTGGACACTGTAACGAGGGGGCCCTTGGTTGTTCTCTTAACCTCTGTAACATATACCTTCATTCTCTTGTGGAAGGTATAGTCCTCTGTGGGAACCTGCTCACCGGGAGCAAGATATGCCTCAGTTTTGCCTATGTCGAGGTAGATGTTCTTCTTTTCAATTCTCTGAACAACACCGGTTAAGATTTTGTGCTCTTTCTCGGAGAACTCATCGAATATGAGTGTGCGTTCTGCCTCGCGGATTCTCTGCATTACTACCTGCTTTGCTGTCTGTGCGGCAATTCTTCCAAAATCGGCGGGTTTTTCTTCTATATGCACGATATCGTCAAGAGCGTATGTTCCATCAATTTCCTTCGCTTCATCGAGAGATATCTGGCAGAAGGAATCTTCAACCGTTTCTACTACCTGCATTTCCTTGTAAACCTTGATTTCGCCGCTTTCACGGTCTATGTTTACCACTACATTACCATGGTTAGTATTGTAGTTTCTCTTGTAGGCAGACACCAAAGCCGCCTCAATCGCCTCAAGCAAAACATCCTTACTTATGTTTTTAACCTTTTCGATTTCATCCAATGCGTTAAGAAATTCAGCATTCATTTTTTATAATCATTCCTCTCATGTTATTTTTTATATAGTTAAATTAAAATACTACTGCAAGTCTTACAAACGAGGTGTCCTCTCTTTGTACAGAGAGTTCATTTCCATCCACTTCCAAAATGATGTTTCCGTCCTTTAAGCCTATGAGTTTCCCTTGCAAAAGCTTGGTTCCGTTTAGCTTATTGTACAAGCCTACCTCCACATCCCTTTGCGCAAAGCGGACAAAGTCCTCTTCCTTTTTAAGCGGTCTGTCAAGACCGGGTGATGTAACCTCAAGCACATAAGGCGCTTGTGTGGGGTCGTTTTTGTCCAGTTCTTCGCTTAGTGCACGGCTTACATTTTCGCACATTGTGATAGACACCGGCTTTTCGTCGTCGGTAGTATCCAATATGACTCTTAAAATATAGTCGGAGCCTTCTTTCTTGTACTCCACATCGTATACGGTGCAGCCCTCTTTTTCGGCAATAGGAAGTGCCATACTCAAAGTGGCTTCTGCAACCTTGGAATTATGCTTCATACAGTTCACCTCGATTCACATAAATAATACGAAAGAGTGGGTTTGTCAACCCACTCTACAAGTAAATACTATGAAATGATATCAGCATATTACTGATATATGTATTCTAGCACATTTCAAGCCGAAAATCAAGTGTTTTTTAGTAATTTATAATATTTTTTCCGTTTTATTACAATTATATTGTAAAAAGGATTGCACTTAATGGTAAAATAATGTATAATAGTTAATTATTTGAATATAAACGGCAGTTTAGGAATATAATATTTTGCTGCCGTATGAAAGGTTGGTTACAAAATGAAACTCGGTATAGTCGGTCTGCCCAATGTGGGAAAGAGTACTCTTTTTAACGCCATAACACAGGCTGGAGCAGAATCTGCAAACTATCCGTTTTGCACCATCGAACCCAATGTGGGCGTGGTAGCAGTTCCGGACGAAAGGCTAGAAAAATTAAGAGATATGTACAAGCCGCAAAAGTTTACCCCTGCCACGGTGGAATTTGTGGATATTGCAGGCCTTGTAAAAGGCGCAAGCAAGGGTGAAGGCCTTGGAAACAAGTTTTTGTCGCACATAAGAGAGGTGGATGCCATACTCCATGTGGTTCGCTGCTTTGAAGATGACAATATAGTCCATGTGGACGGTAAAATAGGTCCTTCCAGAGATATTGAAACCATAAATATGGAACTTATCTTTGCAGATATGGAAAGCCTTGAAAAAAGGATTGATAAAACCAAAAAGGCTATGAAGGGCGGAGACAAGAAATATCAGGCAGAGCTTACACTTTTAGAAAAAATCTATGCCTGCCTTGAAGAAGGAAAATGTGCAAGAACTCTCTCCTACACCAAGGAAGAAAATGAAATACTTAAAGAAATTTCCCTTCTTACACTAAAGCCTGTAATATATGCTGCCAATGTTTCGGAGGACGACTTTGTAAACGGAATTGACTCCAATCCGTTTTTAGCTGAACTTAGTAAAATTGCAAACGAAGAAGGCAGTGAGGTTCTTCCTATATGCGCAAGAATCGAGGAAGAAATTACCGAGCTTGACGATAGCGAAAAGGAAGAATTTTTAAAGGAACTGGGCATAGAAGAATCCGGTCTTAATAGACTTATTAAGAAGAGCTATCACCTTTTGGGCCTTATAAGCTATCTTACTGCAGGCGAACCCGAGGTAAGAGCGTGGACCATAAAGAAAGGAACAAAGGCTCCCCAAGCTGCCGGAAAAATTCACACCGACTTTGAAAGAGGCTTTATAGGAGCCGAGGTTGTGTCCTTTAATGACCTTATGGCGTGCGGTACATATGCTGCAGCCCGTGAAAAAGGTCTGGTACGCCTTGAAGGCAAGGAATATGTTATGAATGACGGCGACATTGTTCTTTTTAGATTTAATGTGTAAATAAGCACCTTTTAAGCCAAGCAAACCAATGTTTTATAAATTTGGGAGAATTTGGAAGAAAAGCAAAGAAAACAAAAGATAATCTCTTTAAATCGGAATTGTTCTTGCTTGCAAATAACAGCCCAAATGATTAATATTATTAATAGGTTTTAGCACTCTTGCGTTTTGAGTGCTAACAAAATTCAACAATTATTGTGCCCCCGGCACATCGAAAGGAAGTAAAAGATATGACAATCAAACCATTAGCAGACAGAGTTGTAATTCAGATGGCAGAAGCCGAAGAAACAACCCAGAGCGGAATCGTTCTCCCAGGCAGTGCCAAAGAAAAGCCTCAGGTTGCAGAAGTTGTTGCTGTAGGACCCGGCGCTGTTGTTGACGGCAAAGTGGTTCCTATGGAAGTTAAAGTTGGCGACAAGGTTCTTATAAGCCAGTATGCCGGCACAACCATTAAGCTTGACGGCAAAGAAAACATCATAGTAAGACAGGGCGATATACTCGCAGTTGTAGAGTAAGGAGGAATATAGTATGGCAAAACAGATTTTATTTGGTGAAGAAGCAAGACGCGCTCTTCAAGCAGGCGTGGATCAGCTTGCAGACGCAGTTAAGATTACACTTGGACCCAAGGGCAGAAATGTAGTTCTCGACAAGAAGTTCGGCTCTCCCCTCATCACCAATGATGGTGTTACAATTGCAAAGGACATAGAGCTTGAAGATGCTTTTGAAAATATGGGCGCACAGCTCGTAAAGGAAGTTGCTACAAAGACAAACGATGTTGCAGGTGATGGTACAACTACCGCAACTCTTCTTGCACAGGCAATCATCCGTGAAGGTCTTAAGAATGTAACTGCAGGCGCTAACCCGATGATTGTAAAAAAAGGTATTCA
>JAZNFW010000118.1:0-3291 GCA_045576175.1 Clostridia bacterium
AGTTCAAGTCTTACTACCCCTGCCAAGTTCAAAACCCTTGGAAACATTGAGAAAAGCAGTGTTTTCAAGGGTTTTCTTTTGTTTTTTACCGTTTTTTAAATGCACAAAACTACCGCAAAGAACATTAAATTTTGTGTCAAATTTGTGTCAACTTCTTGTATGCCGAGCACATAGGAATATATTCCACAGACAAAATGTGTGCTCACTCCTATACTTTCTGTTGTCGAAAAACATCAGAAAAAGGAGCCGACACAAATGCCCGAGTACCTCATTTTAGCAAAAAATGTTCGCCGTATAAGAACACAAATGAAGATGTCGCAACTGCGCTTCGCTATGGAGTGTGATATAAGCCTTGACATATTAAGCCTTATAGAACGCGAGAAAACAAATCCCCGTTTGTCAACTCTCCAAAAAATTGCAGCGTATACAGGCAAAACAGTTGCAGAACTACTCACTCCATCAGAAGAAACTAAATAGCGGGTATGTTCCGTAGTATGCCATACAATTATGCAGTATACTGTCCTTGTCAAAAATTGTCGAACAAGGAGAATCGTCGTGAAAAGAATAAATATACTATCTGAAATATCCTATCGAAAACCGTCGCTTGTGTGCTCAGCCATTGTTTACCGGAACGATTCGTTTTACGCTCTATGTCCGAAATGTAATTGTCCACTAGAAAGAGAGTATCAGTCATATTGCGACAACTGTGGTCAATGTCTGAACTGGGACGAACTCGAAAATGTTAATATAAGATATATATAGGTTTCAACGATATGTCTTCCATCTACATATACTCCTAAAAGAAATCGGCAGGCTTTAAGCCTGCCGATCTTCTCATTTGTTGCTTTTTTCTTTTCCTGCAAAAATTCGTTTAATACACAGCATAAGCAGTTCGCCACCAAACACAGCGTGATTTGCCACAATAAGCCCATCTGTCAAAAATGAGTTATGGCTGGCAATTCGCATCGCCCACGCCTGCATTAACGCCATTTCAATAATGCAAAAAGCAACTATGATTTTGCTAAACCTTCCTTTTTTCTTTTCGTTCATAGTCTTACTCCATTATTCCGATGGCTCTCAATATTACTACCAAACACCAGATTTTTGTGTCATCAAGATTCAGCTCACCCTGTTCGTTGCCCTTTATGCAACCCAGACTTACCGCTTTTTGTATGTATGGTCTCGCCCATGCAGGACAATCATCAATGGTCTTATATATCATTTCTTCGGTTTCCTCCTCTTCCACAGGATAATTTGGTCTTCCATATCCTGCAATTCTTGTGTAATTAAGCGAATATTTCTTTTTTACGACTGCACCGCCGTTGGCAATTACTCCTGCTTGTGTAGAAGAGTTCCCTTCTACCGTGTACACATAATTAGCGTCTACATCGTATACAAGACCTGTGTGACAGATAACACCTTTTGCATCTTTGAAGAATACCTGGTCTCCTTTTTGGGGAGTAGAGTGCCATTCATTGTGTATTTGGTAGTAGCTTGCGGAGGTGGGAGTATACGCACTCCATCCGTGTATGAGTTCTAACACTTTTTCTTTTCCAAAAGCTTGTACCATACACCAATCTACAAAAGTATCGCACCACGCATAACCGTTTACATATATGCCCGAGTGACACTCACACATATCTCTTGCATACTTTGTATAATTTCTGCTCCCTGCATTGTCAGTTTTGGAATCCAGAGAAGCTACGCCTCGCTTCTCCAGATATCCAACTTCAGCAAGAGCAATTTGTATGAGCTTATCTACCATTTGAATCTATCCCTCTTACAAATTCTTTAAAACGAAGGTACAGTTTTTCCCATCCATATGACGCAATAAATGCGCTTAAGAAACCTGCCATCACAGAGCCTGCAAGAATATACCACTCTTTTTCGCAGAACCCAAGACTGCAGGATGCAAAAAAGATTAGCACCCACAATGCAACAGATAGCAGTACCACCTGCCATATGGTAGGTATTTTTTTGAGAAATGACATCTCTTTGGTCAGTTCGGTAACCGCAGAGACAAAAAATGCCACCGCGCCGAGCATAATTATTGCTATGTAAATAATCTTATCCAATTTCTTTTTCTCCTCTCATTCGACATTTTTAATGTCCTACAACACGCTCCCACTTGTCGTGCACATAGGAGTTTTCCTTAAGGTCTTTTTCGTAATGGTCATATATTTCGTGTGCGAGTTTCCACTGTACTTCATCCTTTTCTATACCGGACTCAACGTCACACAAAAAACCAACCAGGAATATTCTGCACTGTCTCACATCATTCTTTCTCAAATCCTTCTTTATTGGCTTGAGTATGAAATTCATAGCCACTGTAAAAAAACCAACAATGATTCCGCAAGCGGTTATAAGTGAGCCAATGAGAATTATTTTCGACACCAGTTCAGATACTAACAATTTTATACCTCCACTATATCGTCTTCCCATTCCTTAAAGCGTTTCTCTTTTGCCTTTTCGTAAATCTGCCTGTGGAGAGGCTGTTCCTTGTCAATTTCACAACTGAAGGGAACAAGGGAAAGGGCTTTCTTTGTGCTGATATCCTCTCTTGTCTGCTGAATTTCAAATATTGCGTTTGCAACTCCGTTTACATTTACGATTACCTTTGTTAATCTTGCGTATGCTTCGGGTACGGATATTCCGAAAGCCTTTGACTCATAATTTGTTGTCTTAAATCCCATAATAAATACACTCCTTTATACTATAGTGGCCTTTAAGTTTCCGCCACCATCGATTGTTATTTGATAGGCATTTTCCCCAGATTCGTCCAGCATGGTAATACCACTACCGAAACCAAGAATACTTGCGTCTTCAAATATATTCTCTATATCCTTGGATGTTTTTTCTGCCAGTGCATATGCTTCTTCAGCCGCGGCATACGCAACCTCTGCACTGTCATAAGCTTCGTTCACCGCAGAGTAAACAGCATCTACATTAGCCCACAACTCTGATATCTCTGGCGAAATGTTAAGCAGATTGATTTCGTACTCATCGCTTATTACACCATCGATAATCACCAATTGTTTTAGCAAGTAACTACCTTCCTCCGCCTCAAACCAACTAAGCACAATTCCTTCGTTGTTTATCAATTGACAAAGGGTTGGTGTACTAAACTCTATCGTATCACCATCAACTGCTGTTTGGAAAACACCGTGTAGAACATACACACCTGTTGTTAAATTGCCTAGATAAACAGACTCCCCAGCGTTCTCGCTACTGTATATATAGGGAACATCATTCGGGGGCAGAAATTTTTTGTCTATTGTTTTAACAACTTCT
>JAZNFW010000119.1:0-4998 GCA_045576175.1 Clostridia bacterium
GAGTTATGTTGTCGAGCACATTGTACTGTGGAAACAGATTAAACGACTGGAACACAAGACCAAAGTTGAGTCTCATTTTGCGTATCTGCTCATCGGACAAAGTCTCGTTTTTAGAACCGTCATATATAACCTTGCCATCAACCGAAATTGTGCCGCCCTCGGCAAACTCGAGGAAATTAAGGCAACGCAGAAGGGTTGTTTTTCCGCTTCCCGAAGAGCCTATTATAGATAGTACCTCACCTTTTTCGAGAGAAAAATCAATACCCTTTAATACTTCGGTCTTGCCAAAGGATTTTACTAAATTTTTAACTTCAAGTATTTTCATATAAATTATCCTTTATAGTAATCAAGTTTCTTTTCGATATATCCAAATATAAGAGTCAGAATTCCGCAGAAAGCGAGATAGAAAAGACCAGAATAGAAAAGCGGCCACAGTATATGCTCGCTGTTCATAAAACGCTTTGCATTCCAGGTGATTTCATAAATCATAATTGTATTTGCAAGGGATGTATCCTTAACGAGTGTAAGAAATTCGTTACTCATAGGAGGAACAATCCTCTTTATAACCTGTTTTAATACAATATGGAAGAAAATCTGTTTCTTGTTCATACCAAGAACCTGACCTGCCTCATACTGACCCTTGGGTATTGATTCTATACCGCCACGGAAAATTTCGGAAAAATAGCACGCATAGTTTAGTATAAATGCAAGCATAACTGCCACAAAAGTTGACATTCCGTTTATACCCAGAAGTCCCGGTCCAAAGCCAAAGACAATAAGCTGAAGCATAAGCGGAGTTCCGCGTATAATCCATATGAGTGTTTTTATAGGCCATTTAATAACCTTGAATTTGCTCATAGAGCCAAAGGAAATTATAAGTCCAAGAGGCAGTGCCGCAAGAAGCGTAAGAGCAAATATTTTAAATGTTGTCCCAAGACCTTCCAAAAGGCTTAAGGTAACCGTAATAAGTAAATCCATTTTTATATCCCTGTTTTCTTTTTAGTGAAAAAAGGGGCTTGTAAAATTTTACAGCCCCTTTTGTGTCATATGTATCCTATAGATTAGAATGCAAGATTGAGTTCATACTTTTCTGCAAGTGCAGGAAGTGTTCCGTCTGCATTTAATTCTTCAATTATTGCATTAACCTTTTCGGTAAGCTCGGAGCCTTTTCTAAATCCTATTCCGTATTCTTCTGTTGTAAGCTCGAGAGAATATCCAAGATCTTCGTAGCTTGTGCCGTCTGCTGTCATTGTCTTTGCCATTGTGATGTCGATAACACATGCATCTGCCTGACCGCCGATAACAGCTAAGAGAGCATCTGTCTGTGCAGCTACGGGAGAATAGTTTTCGTCAAGACCGTTGTCCTTGATTGCAGTTTCGCCGGCAGAACCTGCTTCTGCAGCAAACTTAAGTCCCTTTAAGCTTTCTACATCTTTGTAATCTGCGATTACATCTTCCTTCATTACTACTACCTGTGCGTTCTTTACATATGCTACGGAAACATCACAGTTCTTTTTAACTTCGTCGGAAATTGTCATTCCGTTCCAGATACAATCAATCTTCTTTGCATCGAGAGTTACAAACTTTGTATCCCAGTTGATTTCTACAAATTCGGGTGTAACGCCGAGTTTTTCGCATACAGCCTGTGCAAACTCTGTGTCAAAACCTGTGAACTCGCCGTCTTCCATATAGTTCATAGGCTCATAAATTGTGTAACCTATAACAAGCTTGTCTTCTGCCTTTTCACCACATGCAGCAAAAGCAAAAAGCATAACTACTGCAAGTAAAAGTGCCAATAATTTTTTCATAATAAATTACCTCCGGTAAAATTTTGTTAATCTCATTATACTTCATTATACTAAAGTTGTAAAGCATTATTTTAATAAAATGAAAAAAACCTGCAAAAATTTGCAGGTTTTCTAAAATTATACATCGTAATCAAGCTTAAATTTCTCGCCGCAGCCATAGTTTTCGTAAACATAGTCGATATCCTTATCTCCTCTTCCGGAAAGACAGGTAAGAATAGAACCTGTTTTGTGCTCCTTGGCATATTTGATTGCAAATGCAACGGCGTGTGCACTCTCTATGGCAGGGATTATACCCTCATAGCGCGAAAGCAGGAAGAATGCTTCCATAGCCTCTTCGTCGGATATGGTTTCGTACTTAACTCTGCCCTCATCTCTTAAATACGCATGCTCAGGACCTACTCCAGGGTAATCCAGACCGCTTGCAATTGAGTAAACCGGAAGCGGCTCGCCTTTTTCGTCTTGCAAGAGATAGCTTTCAAAGCCGTGGAGTCTGCCCTTTGTGCCGAATTTCATAGTAGCGGCATGGTCGCCAACATTCTCGCCCTTGCCCAGAGGCTCTATGCCGTAGATGTCTACAGGGTCAGAGAGGAATGGAATAAACATACCAAGTGAATTAGAGCCGCCGCCCACACAGGCACAAACAGAATCAGGAAGCATACCTGTCATTTCCACAAACTGTTCTCTTGCCTCTATGCCTATTACCGACTGGAAGTCACGCACCATTTTGGGGAACGGATGGGGTCCTAATGCAGAGCCTATGCAATATATTGCATTGTCATATTCATTTAAATACGCTTCGAAAGCTGCATCTACTGCTTCTTTTAAAGTCTTGAGTCCGTGAGTTACAGGCACAACATTTGCGCCGAGCATCTTCATACGAACAACATTGGGGTGCTGCTTTTCTATGTCTACCTCGCCCATATATACATCGCATTCCATACCAAAGTATGCTGCAGCGGTTGCGATTGCTACACCGTGCTGTCCTGCTCCGGTCTCTGCGATAAGCTTCTTCTTGCCCATATACTTTGCAAGAAGGCCCTCGCCCATACAGTGATTGAGCTTGTGTGCTCCTGTGTGGTTCAAATCCTCACGCTTTAAGTATATCTGACAGTTACCAAAAATCTTGGAAAGTCTTTCGCAGTGATATACGGGGGTTGGTCTTCCCTGAAATTCCTTTCTTATACTGCGAAGCTCGTTTATAAATTGTGCAGAGTGGCATATTGCCTCATATGCCTTGTCCGCCTCTTCAAAAGCGGGAACAAGTTCCTTGGGAAGAAAAGCTCCGCCATACTGACCGAAATATCCATCCTTTGACGGAAAATTTTTAAGATAATTTTGAAACTGACTGTAATCCTTCATAACAAATGCCTCCATTAAATAAATTTAGCATAAAAAAAACCCTCAAATTGCATACAAAACTGCAATTCAAGGGCGAATTCTATCCGCGGTGCCACCTTGTTTTAAGTCCATAAGACTCCTCTTGGGAGTACTGTCATACCCCTGACTACTAACGCAAGTCTAGCGTCAATGCATTTAACACTGCCCTCAACAGTCCATATTATTCAGAAGCTTCTGCGGAACTCACACCATAATCCACTCGCTCAAAAGAAGCTCAACCTGATTTTTTTCTGTATCAACGGTTTATCTTTATACTATTTTCTACAGTATACAATGGCGGGCGTGATTTGTCAATAGTCAGTTGCGTTAGTATGCTTTGTGTGATATAATTTGTCTATGTGAATAAATTAGGGAGGTGTCTTATAATGGAAAAGAGAATAACTCTAGGCATTGTAGCTCATGTTGACTCGGGCAAAACCACGCTTTCGGAAGCTATGCTTTTTAACGCAGGCAAAATAAGACACCTTGGCAGAGTTGACCACAGAAACAGTTTTTTAGATAGCAATCAGGTAGAAAGAGACAGGGGTATTACTGTTTTTTCAAAGCAGGCGGTATTTAGTCATAATGATACACATTTTACTCTTTTAGACACTCCCGGTCACGCAGACTTTGGTGCTGAGGCGGAACGCACTCTTTGTGTTCTCGACTACGCAATTCTTCTTGTAAGTGCCCCCGAGGGCATACAAAGTCACACGAGAACTCTGTGGAACCTTTTAAAGACATATAGCGTGCCTACTATTATATTTGTAAACAAAACAGATATTTCCAACTTTACAAACGAGGAAATTATAGGTGAACTTAAAGAAAAGCTTTCCGAAAACTGCATTGATTTTTCTGTAGAAAGCAAAATTGAAACATCGGAAGAACTTGCTGTATGCTCCGAAGAAATGCTCGCAGATATATTAAACGGCAAAATACAACAGAAAAGTATATGCGATGCCATAAAACAAAGAAAGGTTTTCCCCTGCCTTTTTGGCTCCGCTCTTAAAAACACTGGTGTAAGTGAGCTTATGAATTTTGTATCGGACTACAGTGTTTTTTGCCAAAAGGGCGGTGACTTTGGTGCAAAGGTGTTTAAGATAACCTACGACGACAAAGGAACGAGGCTCACTCACATAAAGGTCACATCGGGCACTCTTAATGTAAAGGATGTGCTGGATATTGGCTCAGTAAGGGAAAAGGTGGATGAAATCCGCATATACTCGGGCGATAAATATGAGATGGTATCATCGGTATCGTGTGGCTGTGTATGTGCTCTTACGGGCATTGAAAGCTCCGCTTCGGGAAAGAATTTAGGATGTGAAAAGGATTCTCCCCCGCTTCTGCTCGAACCGGTCTTTTCATACAATGTTAAAATCCCGCCACACATAAATGATACAGATGCTTTAAACGCCTTCAAAAAGCTCTCCCAGGAGGAAACCAAGCTAAATGTATCCTGGAATGAAACAACACGCAAAATATCTGTTCGTCTTATGGGCGAAATACAAACTGAGATTATTACAAGAATAGTTAAAGAGAGATTTGGTTTTGATGTTGAATTTGTGCGTGAAAATGTTGTGTATAAGGAAACTATAGAAGATACCGTAGAGGGTGTGGGGCACTACGAGCCCTTGCGTCATTATGCTGAGGTACACCTAATACTCTCGCCCGGAAAAAGAGGAAGCGGTATAACATTTGATACAAAATGCCGTGAGGACGAGCTTAGTACAAACTGGCAGAGGCTTATCCTTACACACCTTGCCGAAAAAACTCACATAGGAGTCCTTACCGGCTCACCCATAACAGATATAAA
>JAZNFW010000120.1:0-9870 GCA_045576175.1 Clostridia bacterium
TAACACTATTAAACGCTCTTAAGCCATACCTAAGCTCGCAGAGAGCAGAGGGCATAGATAGAGCAATAAGAATACTTAAGCTAACAAAACTTTCGGAAGTAATCAGAAATGAGAGGAACTAGCTATGTATACCAGATACTACGACGGCTACACAGAGCGAAACACTTCAAATATACAACAGATTAAGGAGGAAAAGGAAGAAAATATAGTTGCAGAAGTTGAGCCAAAGGAAGAAGAAAGTCAGGTTGCATCGCTCCCTGTCAATCTCCCGTTTAATATGCAAGCCGATGACCTTATCTTAATTGCAGTGCTGTTTCTTATAGCATCAGAATCAAAGGATGAATTTATACTACCGCTTATACTAGGGTATCTTCTTCTGAATGCTTAAGCAAAAATCATTTTAAAAATACCAACAATCACAAAAGGGTGTAAAAAAAGATGCAGAATAAGCGAACTGAGCCGAAGCAAGCATAGCTTGCGAGGGCAACCCGAAGGCGTACAAAGGTACGTCGAGAGGCGAAGTTCGCTTAGAGCTTATAGGCTAAAAAAATAGAAACCTGCAAAATTGCAGGTTTCTACATAACTAATTGTTTTGCTGTGATTTAAATCATAGGATATAATTAGTCAAGCCTATAAGCGCTCTGCGCTTTCTTTTACATCCCTTTTAATTTATTATAATTCAGCGAAGTACTTAATTGTTCTTACCATCTGGCTTGTGTAAGAGTTTTCGTTGTCATACCAGGAAACAACCTGTACTTCATAGAGGTCGTCTGCGATGGGAGCTACCATTGTCTGTGTAGCATCAAAGAGAGAACCATATGTGATACCAACGATATCAGAAGATACGATTTCATCTTCGTTGTAACCAAAGGATGCGGAAGCAGCAGCCTTCATAGCAGCGTTGATGCCGTCCTTTGTAACATCCTTGCCCTTAACAACAGCTGTAAGGATTGTGGTAGAGCCTGTGGGAACAGGAATTCTCTGTGCAGCACCGATGAGCTTGCCGTTTAATTCGGGGATAACAAGGCCGATAGCCTTTGCAGCACCTGTGGAGTTGGGAACTATGTTAACAGCACCTGCTCTTGCTCTTCTGAGGTCACCCTTTCTGTGAGGACCGTCGAGAATCATCTGGTCGCCTGTGTAAGCATGGATTGTAGCCATGATACCGGACTGGATGGGAGCATAGTCATTTAATGCCTTAGCCATGGGAGCTAAGCAGTTTGTTGTGCAGGATGCAGCAGAGATTATTGTATCGTCTGCAGAAAGTGTGCCTTCGTTTACGCCGAAAACAACAGTCTTAAGGTCGTTGCCTGCGGGAGCAGAAATAACAACCTTCTTAGCGCCGGCATCGATGTGTGCCTGGCTCTTTTCCTTGGAGCAGTAGAAACCTGTGCATTCGAGAACAACGTCTACGCCGATTTCACCCCAGGGAAGCTCACTAGCCTTGGGCTCGCTGTAAATTGTGATGGTCTTTCCATCTACGATGATGCAACCTTCGCCTGCTTCTACAGTATGACCGTCATATCTACCCTGAGAAGAGTCATACTTAAGTAAGTGTGCAAGCATTTTGGGATCTGTAAGGTCATTTATAGCAACAACCTCGTAGCCTTCTGCTCCAAACATCTGTCTGAAAGCAAGACGGCCGATACGGCCGAAACCGTTAATAGCAACTTTAACTGCCATTTTAAAATTCCTCCTTAAAGAAAATAATATATTAGCATATGTATATATTTTACTATAAAACCAAATATTATGCAATATCCAATCTTAATAATTTTTTAATATTTATGCTTTTTTTAGTTGGTAATTTTGGTCATTGTTTTTATAACAATAGGCTCTGTGGGTTTGTCCATATAGTCTGTGGGAACTTCGGCAAAGCCGTCTACTACCTCCATACCCTCTATTACCTTGCCAAAAGCAGCATACTCGCCGTCAAGATGGGGAGCATCCTCAAAGCAGATAAAGAACTGGCTTGATGCGCTGTCCTTATCCATAGACCTTGCCATAGATATTACGCCACGCTCGTGCTTTAAGGTGTTTGCACCAAAGCCGTTTGACTTAAACTCACCGGGGATGTTAACGCCCGAGCCACCCATACCTGTGCCGGTGGGGTCTCCGCCCTGAGCCATAAAGCCTGCTATAACTCTGTGAAATATAAGTCCGTCGTAGAAGCCTTCTTCCACTAAGTTTACAAAGTTTTCTACAGTTGCGGGGGCATAGTCGCTCATAAGCTCAAGTGTAAATTCGCCGCCATTTTCCATAACTACTTTTATCATTGTGTTTTCGTTCATTGGTAGTACCTCTTTTCTATTTTGTTATTTTTTCATATTCGTCATCTGTTATGATGCGTGCACTTTTTATAACAACATCAATAAGCGGTTTGTCATTTTCGTCGGTAACCGCCTCACCGATTTTGTCTACAGTTTCCATACCGTATATAACCTTGCCGAATGCCGCATAGTCACCGTCAAGGTAGCTTGCATCGTCAAAGCATATAAAAAACTGGCTCGATGCACTGTCGGGGTCATTTGTTCGTGCCATAGACACCGTTCCCCTCTCGTGCTTTAGGGTGTTGTCCTTAAAGCCGTTTGACCTAAACTCTCCCTTTATGCTCTCCTTGGAGCCGCCCATACCGGTGCCCTCGGGGTCGCCTCCCTGAGCCATAAAGCCGGGTATTACTCTGTGGAATATAAGTCCGTCGTAAAAGCCCTTGGCTACGAGACTTTTGAAATTGTTCACAGTTTTTGGGGCAAAATCGGGTTGCAGTTCTATTACAAATGTACCAAGTCCTTCTATTTCAAAAAGAGCCTTATTTCCCTTTACATTTGCACCGCCTGTGCACGAGGTGGCAAAAAGTACAACAAGAAGAAAAATGCAGACAAAAGATATTATTCTCTTTTTCATATTATTCTTTTCCCTTTCCCTCTACCTTTATTTCGCCGTCTTCTACATACACATTTATAGTCACTCCGGCTACTGCTTCTTCGCTCAAGATAAGTGCAGAAACTCTGTCTTCAATCTGAGTCTGGATTTCTCTGCGGATTGGTCTTGCACCGTAGCGTGGCGTGTAGCCCCTGTCTACCAGAAGCTCTTTTGCCTCGTCGGTTATAGAAAATTCTATTCCCATATGGCAAAGCTCATCTATCATATCGGACAGCATAAGATCACATATCTTTATAAGCTCTTCTTTGCCAAGCGAACCAAACTCAATCACCTCGTCCACCCTGTTTAAGAACTCAGGACGGAAAATTTCTTTAAGCGATGCCATGATCTTGTCGCTTATACCCGAGGAGCTTCCCAAAAAGCCTGCAAGCGAGCTTGAGCCAACGCTTGTGCCTGCGTTACTTGTCATAATGATTATTGTGTTTTCAAAGTTTACGCATCTTCCGTGGGAATCGGTTATTCTGCCGTCGTCAAGTATCTGGAGAAGAATGTTGAACACATCGGCATGTGCCTTTTCTATTTCGTCCAAAAGTATAACCGAATACGGTCTTCTGCGCACCATTTCGGTAAGCTGACCGCCCTCGTCATAACCTACATATCCCGGAGGGGAGCCTGTAATCTTTGCCACGGAATGCTTTTCCATATATTCGCTCATATCCAGACGGATAAGAGACCTCTTATCGTCAAACAGAGTCTCGGAAAGTGCCTTTACAAGCTCGGTCTTTCCCACACCTGTAGGTCCTACGAATATAAACGACACGGGACGCTTTTTGGATAGCTTTAGTGCCCTGTTTCGTCTTACCGCACGGGCTACTGCGCAAATCGCCTTGTCCTGACCTACCACTCTCTTTTTAAGTCTGTCTTCAAGTCCAAGAAGTTTCTCCTTGTCGGTCTCGGTGATGCTGCCTGCGGGAATTCCCGTCCACAGCTCTATAACCTTGGCAACATCCTGTATGCTTACCTTGGTTTCCCTCTGCCTTGCTCTAAGTCCCTCTCGCTCACCTTCAAGGCGGCACTTTTCGCTCTTTAGCTTGGCAATTTCCTCATATTTCGGCTCCTCATCGGCTGCATTTTCCAGCTCCGAAAGCTTCATATCTACTATCTGCAATTCGCCGTTTGCCCTAAGTATGTTTTTGGTGTAGGGGCTATCCATATTGAGTCTGGACGCCGCCTCGTCTATAACATCTATCGCTTTGTCGGGGAAGAAACGGTCATTTATATACTTATCGGCAAGTGTTACTGCCTCTCTTATTACAGAACCTTCAATGGTTACATTGTGGAAATCCTCGTAATAGCTCTTTATACCCTCAAGGATTTGCACTGTTTCCTCGCAGGATGGCTCGTCGAGTATTACAGGCTGAAAGCGTCTTTCAAGTGCGGCATCCTTTTCGATGTGCTTTCTGTATTCATCGAGTGTGGTGGCACCTATTACCTGAATTTCGCCCTTTGCAAGTGCGGGCTTTAGTATGTTTGCGGCGTTCATGGCGCCATCGGCATCGCCTGCACTTACTATGGAATGTATTTCGTCTATCACAAGTATAGTGTTGTCTGTTTTGGCTTCTTCTATGATGTTTTTAAGACGGCTTTCAAACTGACCTCTGTACTGAGTGCCGGCTACAATGCCCGACATATCAAGAAGGTAAACCTGCGCATCCTGAAGTCTCTCAGGAACTGTGCCCTCTGCTATTTTGCAGGCTATTCCCTCTGCAACGGCAGTCTTACCAACTCCGGGGGCGCCGAGAAGTACAGGGTTATTCTTCTGCCTGCGGTTTAATATCTGCAGAGCACGGTCTATTTCCTTTTCTCTGCCCACTACTTTGTCTAAAAGAGACTGTTTTGCTTTTTCGGTTAAGTTTACACCGAAATTATTTAAACATTTCTTCTGCTTCTGGTGGTTTTTTATATCCTTTTTAACACCTGTGTCTTTTATGGGAATTTTTTCTTCCGAATCGGAATTGTTTACGGGCATCATAAGATTGCCCCCACCCATAATGTCGGCAAATGCCTCGTTGAAATCTCCGCTTTCCATAAACTCATTAAACCCTGCCACCATACTTTCCACTTCGGCAGGGTCGAGACCAAACTGGTCTGCAAGCTGGGTTACAGGGGTAATGTTATTCTTTATTGCACAAGGCAGACAGTAGCCTTCGTTTATCATTTTAGTTCCATCACTGCGTGATACAAATACCACGGCAGGATTTTTCTTGCATATTGAACACAATTTCATATCTTTAACCTCTTAATTAAACCTCGTATGGTTTTAAAATACCATTTTGTATTGTATCACATAAGACAATACAAATTCAATACGAATTTTGTTATTTCACAATTTTTTTACAATTATAAAGGCTGCCTCTTGGTGTTGAGACAGCCTTTGTTTTATTTATGGAAAAGACCTTTATGCTCATACTGGGGTTCACAGCTTACATTTATTCCAAGTCTCTTAAGAAGCATTTCGTCGGATGTATTGAGTATTACCGAGAAGTGCGCATCGCTTCCTGCAAGGTTTGAAAGCTGCTCCTTTGCCTTTTGGGCATCGGGGTCGTCCACAGCAGAAATCGTGAGTGCTATAAGAACCTCGTCTGTATGAAGTCTGGGGTTTTTGTGCTTTAGGTTCTGTGTTTTAAGCTGGCATATAGGCTCAAGAACGCTTGCAGCTATTATTTCCTTTTCATCTTCTATTCCGGCAAGCTGCTTTAATGCATTAAGTAGTAGTGCCGATGCTGCACCGAGAGTGTCCGAGGTGCGTCCTGTAACCAGTGTTCCGTCGGGAAGGACCATAGCTCCTGCAGGTCTGCCCGTACTCTCCGCCTTGGTAAGAGCGGCAGATACGGCAGGGCAGGTGCCGGGGGTTACCCCTGCCTGATTCATAAGTATTTCGAGCTTTACAATTTCGCTGTCGTCTGCTTTGCCGCAGCAACGGTTAACGCCTGCGGTATAGTATCTGCGAAGGATTTCCTTGCGTGATGCCTCACAGCACGCATCATCATCTATAATACAGTTGCCTGCCATATTTACTCCCATATCTGTGGGAGACTTATACGGAGACTCACCTAAAATCATTTTGAATATAGTGTTTAATACAGGGAAGATTTCTACATCCCTATTGTAGTTTACTGCCGTCTCGCCATATGCTTCCAGATGGAAGGGGTCTATCATATTTACATCATTTAAGTCCGCAGTAGCTGCCTCGTAGGCAAGATTTACAGGGTGCTTTAATGGGATGTTCCACACAGGGAAGGTCTCGAACTTTGCATAGCCTGACCTTATGCCCCGCTTATAGTCGTGATAAAGCTGGCTTAAGCAGGTTGCCATCTTGCCGCTTCCGGGGCCGGGTGCGGTAACGACAACAAGCGAACGGGTAGTTTCTATATAATCGTTTTTGCCAAGTCCGTCGTCGCTCACTATATGCTGCACATCGGAGGGGTAGCCTGCTATTGTATAGTGGCAGTAGCAACGAATTCCAAGGCTTGAAAGCTGCTTTAAAAATGTGTTGGATCCGGTCTGTCCCGAATACCTTGTGAGCACTACACTGCCCACATAAAGATCCATCTCTCTGAAGGTGTCTATGAGTCTTAATACATCCTCGCCATAGGTGATACCAAGGTCTCCGCGGATTTTGTTTGCTTCGATATCCTCGGAGTTTATGGTAATTACGATTTCCATATCGTCTTTAAGCTGCTGGAGCATACGGATTTTGCTGTCGGGAGCAAAGCCCGGCAAAACTCTGGAAGCGTGAAAATCATCAAAGAGCTTTCCGCCAAACTCCAGATAGAGCTTTCCGCCAAAAAACGCAATACGCTCCCTTATTTGTTCCGACTGCAAAGTAAGATATTTTTCGTTATCGAAACCTATTTTGTTCATAACTCAAATCACCCCTCATTTTAACACTATCTATTAGTATAACACATTTTTTGATTTTTGCAAATAGTTTTTAATTACCAAAATCAAAAAGGTCGTCACCCGAGGACACACCTGTGTACATAACAAGCACGAAGTCTGGTTTGTATGTCTTTATATAGTCATATGCATTTATCTTTTCGCCCACATAGTAGGCACCCTCACGCACATCTATACAGCTTACTTCGGACAGGGCAAGCGACAAAAACGGCGACATAGCACAGGAGAAGGAGTCCCTTATAAGAAGAACCCTCGCACCGTCGGGATTTAAGTGATTTGTTATAATCTGCTCTCTAAAGTCCCCACCGCTATAGGTCGCATATGGATTGAGATTGTAGTAGTCTTTTTTCTCTATGTTTTCCATATACATTACGGTGTCACCAAAGCTACCCTCTCTTACTGTACCCTTGGCTCTCTGACTTTCTGTAAGATGCGTGTCAAATTTTGGCAAGATAATATTTATATCGTCTGTACCGAGGGGTGTAAAAAATCTTCCTGCCTTTTTGCCCTGCGAGCCGAGGAACCAATCCTTATAGGTTTTAACCGAGTAGTTTGATATATCTGTAACCTTGGTGTCGTACTGAAAGCCGTGAGTTATATTAAGATACTCGCATATCATCCCCGCCGCCATAAAAGCATAGTCGCTCTTCCAATGGTGGTCGGTTACAAAAAATATGTCTTCTTCGGTGTAACCCTCTTTTTCCATAGCATCTATGAGGTTTAGGTGGTCTATGCTATTTTCATCTAAATATTTAAAAAATCTGTTGCAGTTAGACTTTGTAAAGTCCTCTACATTGTCAGGAAGAGCCATAGAATATCCCTTTGTGGGTGCGGTAATGTAGAGGAATTTTGCACCGTTTTCCTCCGATACCGCCTTAAGCTCTTTTAGTTTTTCGGCACGAGTCTTGAGACTTTGGTCCTCTATATACGGTCTTGGATTTGCAAGGTAGAGGCTATCAGTAAGAACCACCGTAGTGTCTGCCTTTTCGATTACCCTCGTACCAAAGGCTCTCATAAGAAGGGAGTTTATATCCACAAGGGTATTGTGATAGGAAAGTCCCTCGGCAGAGGATTTTTCCGCATTATCTGTAAAGGAAGAAAACGCACCAAAGAAGCCTTCATCAGACACATCTTGTACAAAGGTAAGAACAGCCGATGCGGTGTTTTTTACAAAGCCTAAAGAAAACATACCGAAAACTATTATTAAACTGCAAAGCACAAACACAAAAATGCCACTCTTTTTCATAGATACCTCTAAAAATTAAAGTATATAAACGGATTGTAGGAACTGCTCACCAAACTCGCTATGCTAAGCACAAACACTGCCACAAGTGCCATGGCTCTAATTACCGCAAAAAAGGAGTTGCATCCGAGTCTTACGGATATGCATTTTAAAAGCGGGGTGGATAGTATAATTCCAAGAGCAACGGGGACTGCACTCCCGCTGAAATATGCCAAGAATACACCGTCTGCTCCAAAGGTAAACATTGACTTTATATACAAAAGTGCGTGTAAGAGACTGTCGGCACGGAAAATTACCCAGCCAATAATTACAAAAAACAGTGTATAGCATCTTGAAAGGATGCTTTTAAGGATTCCACCCTTTTGCGATAAGCCGAAGAGCTTTTCTAAAGAGAGTAGCACAAAATACATAAGTCCCCAAACTACAAAGGTCCAATTTGCTCCGTGCCATATACCCGTTAAAAGCCACACGGCAAGAAGGTTGAAGATTAGTCTTAGCTTGGATTTTACTCTGCTTCCGCCAAGAGGGAAATACACATAGTCTCTAAACCATGTGCCAAGCGATATGTGCCATCTTCGCCAGAACTCAGTAATGGAAGCCGATATGTAGGGATAGTTAAAGTTTTCGAGAAAATGAAAGCCAAACATCTTTCCAAGTCCTATCGCCATATCGCTGTAGCCCGAAAAGTCAAAGAATATCTGCAGGGAGTAAGCAATAGCCCCAAGCCAAGCAGTGAGGGATGCCACACCCTTGTCCACACACAGAGCAAAGATGTCGTCTGCCAAAGCTGCAAAGGTGTTTGCCAAAAGAACCTTTTTGCCAAGTCCTGCAACAAAGCGGGCAAAACCCGAAAAGAAATCCTCAGAGGTTTCTTTTCTGTTTTGGATCTGGTCGGCAACGGTCTCGTACCTAACTATAGGACCGGCTATAAGCTGGGGGAAAAAGGCAATATAAAGCCCCACATTGAGTATGTTTTTTTGAATCTGCCCCTTTGCTCTGTAGACATCTATCACATAACTCATAGCCTGAAATGTGAAAAACGAAATTCCTATAGGAAGAGCTATATCCGAAACAAAAGATGTGCCAAAAAGGGAGTTTATATTAGAGAGGGTAAAATTTAAATACTTGAATACAAAAAGAAGTGATAGATTTAAGATGCAACCCAAACTAAGAATGATGCGTGCCTTTTTTAAAGAGCCGTTTTGTCTGGCACTGTGCACCAAAAGCCCGAATGCCCAGTTGCACACAATGGATAGAAGCATCACAAGTACAAACTTTGGCTCGCCCCACGCATAGAAAAAGAGACTTGCCAAAAACAGAAATATGTTTTGTGCGTTTCTGTTTTTACGCAAAAGCCCATAGTACACCAAGAGTACGCAAGGCAAAAATAAATATATGAATATTACACTTGAAAAGAGCATAATTTTGTCTCCTTGTAAAAACATAACATCGGTTTTATTTTAACATATATTTTATATGAGTTCAACACAATTTATTTTGCACGAATATAAGAAAGTTACAAATAAAATCAAAAAAAGATTGACACAGAGCAAAATTTACGATATAATACCAATGTTGCAAATTTAATACATAGGGGTATAGCTCAGTTGGTAGAGCAGCGGTCTCCAAAACCGCGTGCCGTGAGTTCAAGTCTTACTACCCCTGCCAAGTTCAAAACCCTTGGAAACATTGAGAAAAGCAGTGTTTTCAAGGGTTTTCTTTTGTTTTTTACCGTTTTTTAAATGCACAAAACTACCGCAAAGAACATTAAATTTTGTGTCAAA
>JAZNFW010000121.1:0-3576 GCA_045576175.1 Clostridia bacterium
TAAAACAGTAACCTTTACCATTAGGACAGATGAAAAAACCATTGGTGCAGCTCTTTTGGAAAATGAACTTATAGACGGCGATGACGGCCCTTACGGCATCTATGTAAAGGTTGTAAACGGCATGAGAGCCTCCTATGATGAGGATAAGACCTACTGGTCATTTACCATAGACGGTGAGGGTGCTCAAACAGGCGTTGATATGCAGGACATCGAAAACGGCGAACACTACGGATTTGTACATACAAAATAAAGCACACCCCACTCGTTGTGTTCGACATTTTATGAGTGGACAAAATATTCTAAATATGCTAACATTCTCCTGAGGTGATACTATGACAAAAATTGATATTTTTTCGGGCTTTCTCGGTGCGGGAAAAACAACCCTTATAAAAAAGCTCATATCCGAGGCATACAAGGGCGAAAAGCTCGTACTTATTGAAAATGAATTTGGTGAGATTGGCATCGACGGTGCCTTTATGCAGGATGCCGGTATAAATGTGACCGAAATGAACTCGGGATGCATTTGCTGTTCACTGGTAGGTGACTTTGGCGAGGCTCTTAAAAAGGTGCTCACAGAGTATGCACCCGACAGAATTATAATAGAACCCTCCGGCGTTGGAAAACTAAGCGATGTAAAGCGCGCTGTAGAGGGAACCGACCTTCAAGGTGCATCTCTCAACATTTGCGCTACCGTTGCCGATGTTAACAAGTGCAAGATGTACCTTAAAAACTTTGGTGAGTTCTTTGGCGACCAGATAGAAAACGCCGACACCATAATTTTAAGCCACACACAAAGTTCAAAAGAAGAAAAAATTGAAGAGACCATAGCTCTTCTTCGTAAGCACAACAAAAGCTGTGTTATAGTAACTACCCCGTGGGACGATATAGACGGGCAAGCTCTGGTAAGTGTTATGGAAGAAAAGCACACTCTGGACAAGGACATTACAGAGCTTGAGCACGAACATCATCACGACTGCGGTTGCCATGAGCACCATCACGAGCATCACCACGATTGTGACTGCCATGAGCATCATCACGATTGTGACTGCCACGAGCATCACCACGAGCACCATCACGATTGCGGTTACCATGAGCATCATCACGCAGACGAGGTGTTTACAAGCTGGGGCAGAGAAACTGGCAAAAAGTTTACTGCCGATAAGATAGAAAGCATACTGAAATCACTTAAAAACGAAGAAAAATACGGCATTATCCTTCGTGCAAAGGGCGTTGTAGCATCTGACACAAAGGAATTCATACACTTCGATTATGTTCCCGGCGAAGCGGATGTACGCAAAGGAACTCCCTCTGTTACAGGCAGAATTTGTGTTATAGGTTCAAAAATAAACGAGCACGCTTTGTGCGAGCTATTTGGAGTGTGAGGATATGAATCCCCAAATACCATTATATATATTTACGGGCTTTCTGGAAGCCGGCAAAACCAAGGCTATTCAGGAAACTATGGAAGACAGCCGTTTTCACGACGGCGACAGAACTCTTTTCCTCCTGTGCGAGGAAGGCATAGAGGAAATTGACACATCCCGCTTTAGCGGTGGAAATGTTTTTATAAAAGAGATTGCAGACGAAAATGAACTCACCGTAGAGTTACTGACCAAGCTGGAAAAGGAATATGAAATCGAAAGAGTTATAGTAGAATACAACGGAATGTGGCTCCTTGACTCGCTTATAAATAGTCTCCCGCCTAAATGGTTTGTTTATCAGGAAATAATGTTTGCTGACTCGCAGACTTTTTTATCCTACAACACCAATATGCGCTCTCTTACGGCAGACAAGCTAAAAACCACTCAGCTTGTTGTGTTTAACCGTTCTGATGACAGTACCGACAAGGATGAATTTCACAAAATAGTAAGAGGATTAAACCGTAGATGCGCTATTGCCTACGAGGCAAGTGACGGCACTATGGAGTACGACGAAAAGGAAGACCCTCTGCCGTTTGATACAGATGCCCCCGTAATAGAAATAGCCGACAAGGACTATGCCCTCTGGTACAGAGATATGGCAGAGGATATGAAAAAATATGTGGGCAAAACTCTTAAATTCAAAGGTATAGTAGCCGTAAACGAAAAATTCGGCGAAGGCGTTGTAGTGTGCGGAAGGCATGTTATGACCTGCTGTGAGGACGATATAGAGTATAAGGGTGTTCTCACTATCCTCCCAAAAGGCGTCAAGCTGAAAAACAGAGACTGGGTAATAATTGAAGCCAAATTCACCAAAGAATACCACAAGCTCTACAAGAGCAAAGGTCCCATACTCACAGTAACAGATATTGCAATGACATCTGCACCCAGCCAGGAGGTTGCAACCTTTTACTAAAGAAAGAGGCGTTACAAATGAAAATATCTGAAATATTAAAAAAATACTCTTTGTCACTTTCCTTTGAAGTGTTTCCTCCAAAAACGGACTCTTCGTTTGACAGTGTGCGTCACGCAACAGAGGAAATAGCAAAGCTAAATCCCTCATTTATGAGCGTAACCTACGGAGCTGGCGGAGGGACAAGCCGTTATACACTGGATATTGCCGAAAATATCAAGAAGAATTATAATGTGCCCACCCTGGCACACCTTACCTGCGTTTCGTCCACAAAGGAAACTGTACGAAATAAGATTAAAGAGATAAAAGATGCAGGCATTGAAAATATAATGGCACTTCGGGGCGATATACCCAAAGAGCTTGAAGATAGCGACCGCTCAAAATGGGACTACCGCTATGCGACAGACCTTATAAAAGACATAAAGGAAATCGGAAAAGATTTTTGCATAGGCTGTGCCTGCTACCCCGAGATACACCCCGAAAGCGTAAATCAGGAAGAAGACATAAAGCATCTTAAGGAAAAGGTAGACGCGGGCTGCTCTTTCCTTACAACACAGATGTTTTTTGACAATAACCTGCTTTACAATTTTCTCTACAAAATCCGCGAGGCAGGAATAACCGTACCCGTTATTCCTGGTATTATGCCAATTACCAATGCAAATCAGGTGGAAAGAGCAATAAAGCTCTCGGGTTCATTTATGCCGCAGAGATTTAAGAGCCTTGTTGATAAGTTCGGCGAAAGCCCCTCCGCTATGATGCAGGCAGGTATTGTGTATGCTACAGACCAGATTATAGACCTTTTTGCAAACGGAATAAAAAATGTGCACGTATACTCTATGAATAAGCCTGAGGTTGCAAGACAAATCCAAAATAACCTCTCGGATATATTGAGATAAAAAATTTCACAAAATGTATTGACAACAATCCAAAAATATACTATAATGATTAGGTCGCACACAAGTGGCGGCCTAATTTAATAAGGCGGCATAGCTCAGTTGGCTAGAGCATGCGGTTCATACCCGCAGTGTCGATGGTTCAAATCCGTCTGCCGCTACCAGAAAAAACCGTTAACTTTGATACAAAGTTAACGGTTTTTTCAACTAAATCCGTCTTGCGCCGGAATAAATCTGCTACGCAGATGAAATCACTTCGTGATGAAATCTTGCTTCGCAAGGATAAAAAGACGGATTTAATTTCATCGAAGCCGCAAGGCTTTGATTTCATCCAAACTTGTTTGGATTTCAT
>JAZNFW010000122.1:0-5945 GCA_045576175.1 Clostridia bacterium
CCAAAAAGGACATTTGCTCTTTAAAATCATATTAATTTTCAGCCCAAAATAAGCTTTGTAAGAATGTACAGAACAGATGGGCAAAGAAGACAACCAAGACCTGTGTAGAAGGTTGCTGTCATAGCACCGTAGGGTACGAGCTTGGGGTCAGTTGCAGCAAGTCCTGCACTTGTGCCGCTTGTTGTACCGATAAGTCCTCCGAATACCATAGCGGAGCGGGGAGTGTTAAGCCCTATTCTCTTTGCCACAATAGGTGTAAGGAGCATTACCGCAATAGACTTAAACATACCTGCAGCAACAGATATTGCAATAACAACGGAGTCTGCACCGATTACGCTACCTGTAACAGGGCCAACAACGAAGGTAAGAGTTCCTGCCGCTATTGTAGTAACGCTTACCGCATCGTGATATCCAAACGCATATGCAATAAGTGCACCTACTATGTATGTACCCACAACACCAATAAGAAGTGCAATACCGCCAACGAGACCGCATTTTTTGATTTCGGACATTTTAGCACCGTATGCAGTGGAAACAATGGCAAAGTCTCTAAGTGATGACCCACCAAGGATACCGATACCTGCAAACATACCAATATCTGCAAGTCCCTTTTCGCCGCCTGTAACTCTGCCGCCTATGTATGCGAGTATGAGACCCACAAAGATTGCTATAGCCGAAGAGTGTATTCTACCACGGGTTACCTTGGCAGACACAAAATTAGCAAACAAAGATATGATACCAACTATTAAAAATGACATTACAAGACCGTTACTTACAAACAGGTCCACTATAATATTTAAAATCTTCATGCCTGTTCCTCCTTATCTGCCTCTTGGGGCTTATTCTCATCCTTGGGTGCAAAAAGATTGAACACAGGAATGAGAAGGAAGGAAAACACAACAACACCTAAACCTGCAACCAAAGCAAGAACACCACTTGACAGAGCATTGGCAACATTCTGTGCTGCGGACATCGCCACAACTATAGGAATGAACATTTCTTTCCAGAACTCAATACCCTTTTCGTAGTTTTTGGGCATCATTGAAGATAACTTTTTGGAATTTGTTACAACAAGAAGAAGCAGCATGGCAAAACCAATACCACCGATGTCCTTGTCGATGCCGGTGAGAATGCCCAATATGTTTCCGAAGAATGAGCCAACGAGCATACAGCCGGCAAGCAGTGCTACGCCATAAATCATAAATAACCACCCTTTTTCTATTTTATACACCATAATATTATAAGATGTGCATGGTGCATTGTCAATAATCAAATAAAATATACCTGCTATATGTTTTATGGTATAGTAAGTGTTGACAAAGCTTATTATTTGCCATAAAATAAAAATGAGGTGAAGACAATGGAACTTTTGCAGCTTCAGTATTTCTGCAACGCAGCCGAAACAGAAAACTTTTCCAAAACCGCAAGAAACTACGGTGTGCCTACTTCAAATATTTCACAAAGCATCCACAGACTTGAAAATGAGCTTGGCACTACTCTTTTTGACCGCTCATCAAATAAGATTTTTCTTAACGAGCAAGGCAGATTGCTATATTCAAGTGCAAAGACTGCTCTTATGCTGATTTATGATGCAAAAACCAAGCTATGTGACAGTGAAAAAATTTCTGGTGAAATCAAAATACTTGCAGAAACAAACAGGCGTATTGTAACAGAAGCAATAGAACGCTTTCAGGAAAAACACAGTGATGTGGTTTTCTTTATTAATCACGCTCCCGAGCAAACAACCGATAAGTATGATATTATTATTTCCGACAGAATTCTTGAAAAAAAGAATTTTAAAAAGCACCTGCTCGTTGTGGACAAAATTCTTCTGGCTATGAGAAAGGACTGTCCCCTGGCAAAAAGCAGTGCGATTTCCGTAAAAGAACTGGAAAACGAAAAGTTCATTTCAATGAACAACCAGAGCGGACTGTATAAACTTACAAACGAAATATGCCACGCCGAAGGATTTACGCCAAACATAGTAATACAGAGCGACGACCCCAATTATATAAGAAAATATATCGAAATGGGGCTTGGCATTTCCTTTGTTCCATCACTTTCGTGGAAAGGCACATTTTCCGAAAATGTGGAATGCAGACAGGTTGTTAATATTAAAAGATACACCTATGCATACCTTAACACACAAAAATACATTTCCAGAGCTACACATTCATTTTTAGATACACTGCTGGATGTAGCAAGCGAATATTCTCACGATGAATAAATAAATGAAATTTTGTTAGTCAAAATACCTCGGTATTTGACATTTGCCCTTACCTGTTGTATACTTAATTTAATCTGACAGAAAGCCCAAGCTGACTGAAAGGTACACAAATAGAACATAGGTTTATTTTGGCGTGCCTTTTTTGGGCACGCTTTTTTGGAGGTAAATTATGGAAACTAGAGTAGCTGTAATGGGGATTATAGTCGAAAAGCCCGATTGTGTAATGAAGTTAAACGACTTTTTGCATGAGTATTCCAAGTATATTATAGGAAGAATGGGCATCCCATACCGCAAGCACAACATAAGTATAATGAGCATAGCCATAGATGCACCGCAGGATGTAATATCATCTCTTGCAGGCAAAATCGGCTCGCTCGACGGAATAAGCGTAAAAACAGCCTACTCCAATGTGGTGAATTATGAAGAGTAAATTTTATAAAATTGTAGATAAGCTCTGCAAAGAACATAGTCTGTCAACGGCAGAATACAAATATCTTTTAAAGAGCTACAGCAAGGAGGCACTTGAGTTTATAGCTCCTCTTGCACTTAAAGAAAAAGAAAAGATATACAAAAACAAAATATATATAAGAGGCCTTATAGAAATATCCAACATATGCAAAAACGACTGCCTGTACTGCGGTATCCGTGCATCCAACAACAAATGCGAGCGTTACCGTCTTACAGATGATATGATACTCGAATCCTGCAAACTGGGTTATGAAATGGGCTTTCGCACCTTTGTACTTCAGGGCGGAGAGGATATGGCATTTAACGATGAACGCCTTTGCTCTCTTGTGCAAAAGATAAAGGATGCCCACCCCGACTGTGCAGTTACACTCTCCTTGGGCGAACGAAGCTTTAATAGCTACAAGCTTCTTAGACAAGCGGGGGCGGACCGCTATCTCCTTCGTCACGAAACTGCCTCAAACCGACACTACAAAAAACTTCATCCAAAAGTTATGAAGCTTTCTTCAAGGCTCAAATGCCTTGAAAACCTAAAAAATCTTGGCTTCCAGACCGGATGCGGATTTATGGTTGGCTCTCCCTACCAAAAGCTTAAGTTTATTGCAAAAGACCTTAAGTATATAGAAACTCTTTCGCCGCAGATGTGCGGCATAGGTCCTTTTATTCCGCACAAGGACACACCATTTTCTCAGCACAAAGCGGGCGATGTTGATTTTTGCTGTTATCTTCTGGCAATAGTTCGTCTTATAAAGCCAAATATTCTCCTTCCTGCCACCACGGCACTTGCCACACTGGAAGAGGACGGACGAATAAAAGCAATAAAATGCGGAGCAAATGTGGTTATGCCAAATTTGTCTCCTAACATAGCAAAGAAAAATTACAATCTTTACGATGGCAAAAAATCCACCGGCACAGAGGCGGCAGACCATCTCAAAGCCCTCATAGAGCAACTGTCTACCGTGGGTGCCGAGGTTGCGTATGAAAGAGGAGATATCATAGAAAGGAACGATTACAATGTATAATCCCAAATCACTTAAAGCTGAAGAATTTATAGATCACGGCGAAATACTCGAAACAATAGAATATGCAGAAAAGAACAAAGATAATATTGCCCTGATAGAAGAAATATTAGAAAAAGCATGCCCAAAGAAAACTTCTGAGGGGATTGTGTGCGAGGGGCTAAGTCACAGAGAGGCATCTGTGCTTCTTGCGTGCGAGGATGAAAAGATTGTGGAAAAGATATATGCCCTTGCAGAAGAGATAAAGCTCTCCTTCTACGGAAACCGCATTGTTATGTTTGCACCCCTGTACCTTTCCAACTACTGTGTAAACGGGTGCGTGTACTGTCCCTATCACCTAAAAAACAAGCATATTGCAAGAAAAAAGCTAAGTCAAGAAGAGGTAAGAAACGAGGTTATTGCCCTTCAGGATATGGGGCACAAAAGACTTGCAATAGAATCGGGCGAAGACCCTGTAAATAACCCTATAGAGTACATTTTGGAATGTATAAAAACCATCTACAGTGTAAACCACAAAAACGGTGCAATCCGCCGAGTGAATGTAAACATAGCGGCTACAACTGTGGAAAACTACAGAAAGCTTAAAGATGCGGGAATAGGAACATATATTCTCTTTCAGGAAACATACAACAAGGAAAGCTATCTTGAGCTTCACCCAACTGGTCCCAAGCACGACTATGACTATCATACCGAAGCTATGGACAGAGCTATGGAGGGCGGTATAGACGATGTGGGTCTTGGAGTTCTGTTTGGGCTTGAGGGCTACAAATACGAGTTTGCAGGACTCCTTATGCATGCCGAGCATCTTGAAGCAGTGCACGGTGTAGGTCCGCACACGATAAGCGTTCCACGAATAAAAAGAGCCGACGACATAGACCCCGATGTATTCGACAACTCGCTGTCCGATGACAAGTTCAAAAAGATAATTGCTTGTATAAGGATTGCCGTACCCTACACAGGTATGATAATATCCACCAGAGAATCCGAAAAGGTGCGTGGCGAAGTGCTTAAGCTTGGAATATCGCAGATAAGCGGTGCATCAAGAACATCTGTTGGTGGTTATACCAAGGAAGAACGCCCGCACGACTCCGAGCAGTTCGATGTGTCCGACCAGAGAACACTCGATGAAGTGGTAAGCTGGCTTATGGACCTTGGACACATACCTTCATTCTGCACGGCGTGTTACCGTGAGGGAAGAACGGGCGACAGATTTATGAGCCTTTGCAAAACAGGTGCGATACAGAACTGTTGCCACCCCAATGCTCTTATGACTCTTGCAGAGTACCTCTGCGACTACGCAAGCGAGACCACCAAGGAAAAAGGCTTCCGACTTATAGAAAGAGAGCTCCAGAAAGTGCCCAATACAAAGGCGAGACAAATTGCCAGGGAAAATGTTGAGGCTATAAAAAATTCAAACAGACGAGACTTTAGATTTTAATAGAAAAGAGATGCGGATTTTCCGCATCTCTTTTTGTTACTCTCCTACAACTATTTCACATATTTCTTCGTTTTCGGCTAGCTTTTCATTTAGCTTTTTGAGTGCCTTATCTACAAGTGACGAAAAATAGTCAAACGGCAATATTACCGAAAGCCAGGGGTACGAATTTACAAAGTCGGTGTAAACCTCTCTTAACTTAAGATAACCCGTTCCTGAACCATAGGTCATCTCTGCCTGCGCACACGCACACACAAGATATTCTATTATGTTTTTTCTTCTCACAAGTAAAAAGAACACAAGACTTACTGCCAGAAGTACCAAAGACAACATATACATATACTCACCTCCTATCCAAGAAGCACAGATATGAGAAAGCCCGCAACACCGCTTATGATTGCGGTGATACTGCTGTTTACGAGGACATCATATCTTTTTGCAGGTCTTTTTTCTATAGTTTCCACCCTTTCTAAAACATTGGCAAAATCACTACGCATCTCCCTCATTTCCGATGCCAGTGAGTGAATTGAATCTGCCAGGTGTTCTATTCTGTCAAGCCTGTGGTGTGCCGACTTGACGCTTGATTCTACGAAAGCCATTCGCTCCCAGATTTCCTTTTCTTCCATATTCCCTCCGTCAGCTCATAATTCCGACGGCACGCATCACAATAGTAAGACACCAAATCTTAGTGTCATCCAGATTGAGATTTCCGCTTCCGTCGCCCTTTATGATGCCTTCTTCCACTGCTTTTTTTACATAAGGTTTGGCCCACGACGGACAATCATCTATTTTGTTATAC
>JAZNFW010000123.1:0-6599 GCA_045576175.1 Clostridia bacterium
TGACTTTAAAAGAAAAAGGCGTATTTCCATCTTGGGAATACGCCTTTTTTCGTTAAGCACAGGTAATCCTGACGGATTATCGAGCATTTTGGTGAAGATAAGAGCGATTTTTGCATCTTAAAATCAGAGTTCGGACTAAGAAATAATATTTGCCTCTGTAACCGTATAAACCTCGGTCTTGCCCAGTATATGTTTGTCGCTGCATCTTTGGGCTACGAATATTTCGTCGCCCACTTTGGCCGCAGTAGATGAAATTATCATAGTATTGGTATCCACATATGTTGCAGTTTCAACTACGCCGTTTATATACACCTTGCTCTTTTCTGTAAAGCCTGTGCCCTTTATGGTAGTGGCAGTAGTGCCTACAGAAACGTGTTCAATATATATAGGATCAATACCATACTTAATCTCTGTTGGAAGGATGTGCGGCTCGCCGCCATAAGCAAAGTTACTTCCATAGAGCTGGTCGTACATAAGCATCTGCAAATCATCGCGGTACACAGGATTGTCCTTATCCTCTTTGTAATAACGATGAAGCTTATTTACATAGTTACCGTTAAAGCCAAGCATCTGGGTAACTCTGGAATTGAGCTGATATGCATACAAATCCTCATCTACTACAGGGAGGTCAAAATTTGCACACACGACATATTCAGTTTCAAAAAGGTCTTCGTTTTCGAGCTGTTCCTTGGAAATACTCATAGCCGGAAGATGGTCGCCATAGAATACGACAACTGTGGGCTCGCTGAACTTTTTAACAGCCTCAACAAGCTCGCCTGCAAACATATCCATTTCGTGAAGCTGATTTACAAAGTATTCGAAACCGGCGAGGTTTCCGTCTTCGGGAAATCCGCTTTCGACCTTTATGGGCTGATTCTCATCTATAACTTCGGTAGGATATTTTCCGTGGCTCTGCACCGAAACTGCAAACACAAAATCTCTGCCATCGGTGGATTTTAAGCACTTAAATATCTCACTTGTGAGAATCTTGTCCTTCGCCCAGTTTATTGGATTACGCTCAACATCATGCATATATTCCACAGGAATAAAGGTGTCAAAGCCCAGATTTGCATAGTTTCGGTGTCTGTCGTAGAATGTACCGGTATGATTGTGAACGGCATGTGTTGAATAGCCGTAGTTCTTTAAATCGTAGCATACGGAATCCGTAGTGTGACCGAGAGTTATAGTCTTGTAAGGATATTCGCATGTTCCAAACATACCCACGCTCATACCTGTGAGAACCTCAAACTCTGCGTTGCAGGTGCCGCCTCCAAGCCCGGGAATACGAAGATATCCCGAAGAGTTTTCTTCTTTAAGCTTGGTGTATACAGGAAGCGGGTTCTTGTTATACACAACATCCTTCATTTTATTTACATCGAAAAAGGATTCGAGCTGAACATATATAATATTGGGTTTAACAGACGGATCCGACAGAGTCGGTACGGTCTCATCTATCTTATTGGTAAGTTCACCTACTGTCTGCTCATCGTACACTGCGGGTTTGTCTACACCGCGGTTTACCGCACTGCAAGAAAAGCTATATACAAAGCCGTAATTTTTGTATGCCTCGGGAAGATTGGCAAAGCATTCCGGATTGTTGTATATAGTGTACGAAGATACCATAGCAATAATGCACAGCACCGCTGAAAACACTCCGTAAACGGTAGCAGATGCAAGGTTCGGCACCACTTTGGGAGCCTTTTTGAGCACAAGAACTATTACAACTATCGCAACAACTGTTATAGACAAGATTGTAACCAGCTGTATTGGTTTAACATATGCGTTCATAATGTCCAGTGCCGATTTGACTATGGAAAAATCTACCGCCGCAAGCGGTGTATTTCGGTATGTTAATATAATTGCATTTGTAACACCCAGTGCCATCCACAACAGAAGTACAAGCGAAAGCACAAAATACCTCCGTTTAAAGAACAGACAAAGCACTACCGAACACAAAATTATAGAAAAGTTCGATAAGAAAAACCCTACATGGTATATCATAAAGCTAAATGCAAGTGCAACCGAGTGCCTTGCAAGCGCCTCGAGAACAAAAGTGAGTACAAAGGATATAAGTACGCACATAAGGAAATCGGTATATTTAATTTCTTTTATATCTGTTTTAAACTTGGAAAGCTTATTTTTGAAAGCATCAAAGTTAATCATATATTTCAGCCTCCACTGAATTTCAAGTCCAGTCCAAAATTCTACAGGTTACAGTATATCACAAAAAAATGCATTTTTCAAGATGGTATTGGTTCCAAATAAGTAAATATTATACCAAAAATTCATCAATCTGCCTTACTTTGCCTTGTCTGTAGTCAAAAAGGAGAACTCCGTATGTAAAGCGTTCTGCATACATATGCTTCATTATTTCCTTTGCAGGAACATCATAATATTCGGGAAAGTGGGTCTTTTTTAGCTCTTCATCACGGAACATATCATAAACCTTTGGCATAACAGATGCATCACTCTCACCAAACCAACGGGGGCGACTGCCGAGCCTAAAGGCTATAAGATAGTCCTTTTTCAGTGCTTCGACGCACCGGAAATCTTCACCGCCTATGAAGTCATACAAAACATCAAAAAGCTCCTTCTTGGAAAATGCATATCCTACCCTGGAGTTGAGACGGGTACCCAGTTCGAAAAACAAATTAAACTTTGAGGGGAACCTTTCAAACAGACAGTTCATAGTGTTTACAAAGCTCTCGCTGTTGTAGTACTTTTCAAGTGCCTCCTCTGCTGTTTTGATTTTGAGTATGTCCGCATACGAAACGAATTTATTGCATATTACCTCATACGGAGGATAATCTAAATACTGATATTCAAACAAAGCCGATTGGTTTCTTATTTTTGACCCTTTTAAGAGCTTTAAAAATCCGAGCTGAAGAACATTTGGTCTTAAAGTTATTACATCTTCAAAGGATTTCTTAAACGAGGACAAATCCTCATACGGAAGTCCTGCAATAAGGTCTAAATGTATATGCACATTTCCAGATGCCATAAGAGCTTTTACAGCGTTTGAAAGCTTATCGAAAGAGACATTTCGTTCTATGGCTTTCATTGTATTGGCATTTGTGGTCTGTACGCCTATTTCAAAACGCAATTTACCCTTTTTGGCTTTAGATACAATCTCTACAAATTCATCATCTATAATATCACCCGAAAGCTCCATATGAAACGCCGTGTCGGATTGGCTTTTTGCAATATGACGCAAAATCTCCTTTGCACGAGCGGGATTTGCATTGAATGTGCGGTCCACGAATTTAACCAGTTTTACACCGTTTGCCATAAAGAAATCAAGTTCTTTTTTTACCCTGTCAACACTAAGGTAGCGTACCTTTGCATCTTTTCCCGATATACAGTATGTACATCCATACGGACAACCTCTTGAGGTTTCGTAGTATATTATTTTTTCCTTTATTTCTTTTATATCTTCGCCATATACAAAGGACAAATCGTCAAGCTCACTGACAGTTTGTCTGTTGGGATTTGATACCACATATTCTCCCTGTCTGTATGTAATACCCAAAACCGAAGAAATATCTTTTTTGCCGTTTAGTGCAAGAATATATTCCCTAAAGGTTACTTCGCCCTCGCCTCTTATTACAGCGTCAACCCAGCTTTTTTCCTCCAATATCTTTACGCTATCGTACATAACCTCATATCCGCCAAGTACAATTGTAATATTGGGGTTTGCCTTTTTTAGTGTGGAGCTTATGCGGTACACCATATCTACATTCCATATATAGCAAGAAAAGGCGACACAATCTGCCGACTCAATATAGAGGTCACGGCAGATGTCACCCACGGTATCGTTTATAGTATATTCCTTTATGACGCAATCGGCTATGTCCTCTGTAAAAGATTTAAGGCACCTTACAGAAAGACAGGTATGCGTGTATTTTGCGTTTAGTCCAACCAGTACAAGTTTCATGTTTTTTCCTCTGTTATTTAAATTGTATTCTATCTTCAAACACCGCAGTTATTACGGCAGAAATTTCACTTTTAAAAAAATCCTCTTTGCCGAGAATTTCTATATGTTTTGGATTCATTGTTACAAGCTCGGCAAGGATATCTTCCTCGTCCATAGCATATTCTGTGCACACATCCTGTTCCTCGGGAGTGCATGAGGTTATTCTAAGGCCGGTATTGTCTGCAGTAATCTCCACCTTGTCGTAGCTCTCCAGAGCAACATCGGCAAAACCTTTTAATAAATCCACAAAATCACTGTTGTCGTTAAGTGCTATGATTTTGTCTGCTTCCTCTCCCACTGAGTCTACCACAAGGCATTCTATATCTCTGCACATAAAGTTGTAATATGCAAAAGGATTTATACTTTTATTGATTTTAAGATATATATACATTCTTCCGGCAAGCTCGGAAATGAAATCTCTCCTGAAAATATTGTTACATATTATCCTGCGTTCATCTTCATTGAAGCAAGCGTAATGCTTATACAAAAAGCGGTTTACCGTTTGTTTGATATTCTTTTCTTTAATGTATTCTGTAAGAATACAGCATATTTCGTAGAGTCCTTCGTCATCTGAGTCTAATTCGACCTCGGAAAGATTTTCGTCGGAATATACCTTGTGTTTTATATTCCCCTTATTAAGAGAATCCGAAAAAATCTGTGCACAGACCGAATTGTCATTTGTAAAAACGATTTTCGTACACAACATTCTCACAACCTTTAAAAATTTGCACTCTTGCTACGGGAATATTATGTGTATTATTTAATTATTTATTAGAAAGCAACTGCACTGCCGTAATCTGTAAGAGGTCCTTTTCCAAGTGTTATAACACATCTACTGTGCTTATGGCAAAAAGATGCAATCCTGTCGTAATCAGGATGCTTGGAAATATCACCGAAAAAGTAAACTCTATCCAAATATGAAAACGATGCACCGCCTATAAAACCGTAGTCAAAGCCTTTTAGCTCTATGTGACCGGGAGATATAAGAAGAGAATCTATTGAATTGGCCAGTGCCGTCTGGTGTATTTTATAATCGGCGGTTATAAGAGAATCGTCGGAGATCCCGCAGATACTGCAACCGCTGTAGCCTTGCGGTACATTTATCATATTCTTATTTTTGAGCATAGATATGAGTTTATCATCTGTGTGCTTAAAATTATGAAAAACATTGTTTCCAATTACTTTAATATTATATGCAATATCATAAGGATAGTTACAACTTAAAGCCGTGTCACCGCAAACAAGAACAGCATTTGCACTTTCAAAGAACGGCTTGTATGTATCAAACAAATTTCTATCGCACACATAGGTTTTATCAACGGCAGCAATCTGCATATCCGGGTGAAACCTAAGACCTTCCAGAACTGCGGGGTTTTCTTCTGTGAGACAGAGCGTAAATCCCTCTTTTTCAAGATCGGTTTTAATATCCTCTGCTATATTGCCTGCAACAAACATCTTCAAAAAAATCACCACCGCACAGTAAATTTCATAGTATATATTACAACAACTAACAGCTATTGCCGTTAGTTGATTATATAGGAGTTGTGCGGCTTGTTTTTATGCCGCACATTCTCCACTGTATTATAAACTTTTTAAAGCAAAATTTGTTATGAGGCTTATTGCACCCTCTAAATCTGACATACTTACACATTCGCAAGGTGTGTGTATATATCTTGTGGGGATGGATATTGCACCGGTCATTACGCCTGTTCCCGAGGTGTGTATTGCACCAGCATCAGTACCGCCCAGCGTAAGCACCTCGTATTGAACATCTACTTTGGACTGTTTTGCCGCTTCCTTGAGGGCATCATTTACATACTTGTGCGTTATTATGGAATTGTCCATAAGCTTAATGCAGGGACCACTTCCAAGCTTTACTGCCATCCGCTTACATTCGGGAGTATCGCCCGTATCTGTAACATCTACCGCTATAGCAATATCGGGACAAATGGCATTGGCACACGCCTTTGCACCTCTGCATCCAAGCTCCTCTTGAGTAGTAAATACAAAATAAAGGTCATTGGGAGAAGCGGAAATCTGCATAAGCGCTTTAAGAAGCACATAAACTCCTGCACGATTATCCATAGCCTTTGATGATACAAAATCTCCGTTTGAGAAGAATCCGCCCTCAAACACAGCACAATCTCCTATAGACACTTTCTCTGTTGCCTCGTCATAGCTTGATGCACCAACATCTATATACATTTTTTGTATGTCAAATTCTTTCTTAAGGTCGGCTTTCTCTTCATAAGCGACTACGCCTCTTGTGCCGTTTTTAAACACAACCTTCTGATAAAGTGCACAATAAGGCATAACGCCTCCCAGAGCGGAAAAGCGAATAAAACCTTTTTCATCTATATAGTTTGCCAATAGTCCGATTTCGTCCATATGTGCAGCAAAAAGTATCTTCTTTCCGCTACCCTTTTTATGAACTATAAGGTTTCCCATATTATCGGAATATATCTCGTCGGCAAATGGCTTTGCAATTTCAGATATAACCCCGGCAATTTCCTCCTCGTTACCTGAGGGGGAATATGTTTGTGTTAGTTTTTTTAATAATTCCATAGTTTATCTCCTAAACATATCTTTAGCCATTGGAGTATTATTCGAACCCGCCTCGAAATCA
>JAZNFW010000124.1:0-2535 GCA_045576175.1 Clostridia bacterium
AGGTCCCATTTGTCTCACCATAAACTCAAAAGGAGAAATCAAACACGATGCACGATATAAAAAATGATATCAAAAACCAAATATTTTCCTCTGTTTATCTTTTGTGCGGAGATGAGACCTATCTTATCGATTTCTATGCAAATGAGCTTATAGGTGTACTTACGGATGAAGATACTAAGGAACTTAATCTTCTCAGTGTACACTCCGTTCTCCCCGATGTTGCGAGTATTGACGAGTTTGTAAACTCCTATCCCTTTATGAGCGACAAAAAGGTTCTTGTGATTGAAAACACAGGGATTTTTAAAAAAGCAACTGAAGAATACAAAAGCTTTTTTTCGGATTTGATATCAGAGCTTCCTGAATACCTTGTGATTATATTCAAGGAGAATCAAATAGACAAAAGAAGTGTTCTTTATAAACAAATAGCTAAAACATATCCGGTGTGCCAATATGATTTTCAGGCTATACCTACCCTTGCCGGTTGGATAACCAAAATATTTTCCGCATCCGGCAAAGATATAAAACGCGAGGATGCCCTGTATATGTGCGATATTGCAGGACCTTCTATGCTGTCTCTTAAAGAGGAAGCCAAAAAAATCATATCATTTCTTGGCGATGATACCAAAGTTACCCGTGATACAATAGACAGCCTTATAACACGGACTGTAGAGGACAAGGTTTTTGATATGGTAGATGACATAGCGGACTTAAAAAGATGTGAGGCTTTAACAAAGCTAAATGACCTCAAAGCTCTTAATGTAGAACCAATCAAAATAATAAGCATTATCTTTAATAAATTTGCCACCTATCACAAGCTTTTTTTATTAAAGGGTAAGAGTGTGTATGAAATAAGAGAACTTACGGGTATGTACGAAAAGCACATAAGAACAAATATGGAAAAGGCTCAAAAGCTCGGCAGAAAAACAATCGCATCTGTTATGCTTATGTGTGCCGATATGGATGCCAATGTAAAAAACGGCACTGTGGAAAAGTGGCTCGCCATAGAGCTTATACTCGCAAGAGCTCTGGGCGACTAAAGATTTTGTAATACAAAAGGGACGGATTAATTTCCGCCCCTTGTTTTTTATTGATTTTTCTTGGCTTTAGTCACTGTTAAAACATAGCTCACACCAAAGCCCAAAACTGCACCCAAAAGCACAATGATAAGTGCAAGCATACCTCTGTAAGTATTGTGGGTTGGTACTTCTTCATTTTGAGGGAGTGTTGCTGTGGGAATATTGTCGGAGGTGGTTCCCGGTGAAATTTCTGTGCCATCCTCATCCACAACAGAAACACACTGGTCTGCACTCTGCGGATACACCGCATATATTCTGCCATCGGAATCAAAATCAAATTCTCTAACCATTCCGTCTGCACGGATGTAGCAGGTGGCCCTTTGCATATCCCTAATGCAATCTTCTTCCTGAAGAGTTTGAGAAACCACTATCCTGCAATTTGCATACTCATTGGAATCAACCTTGTAGGCGGAGTTTGCCAGAGTGTATATATCGCCATCCTTATTAAGCGATATAACCACATTATCGGAAATGATGGGATTTCTGAAATCCGATGTGGAATGTTCTATGCAGTAGGTGTATGCAAACTTGGCAATATTTATATCCTTGCCAACCAATTCGTTTGCAGGTCTCGAAAGAACATGGTCCACAGTAACCGTAACCAGCTCTCCGTCTATATCCTTGACAGATCCCAAGATAACCAAATCCTGTTTTCCGGACAACATATCATCAACACCTTCGGCAAATGCCGTAACACAAACAGATAAAGCAAGCACTATGCACATCAAAACCAATATTCTCTTCATCACTGCCATCACCTCTCGTATACTAAAAAAGGGGCAGTCCCATAAAACAAGTAAATTTTGTTTATAGAGACTTCCCCTCTTAAATACTAATTATTCTTCAGAAGCTTCCTCAGCTACTTCTTCTGCTGCTTCAACAGCTTCCTGTGCAACTTCTTCCTGTGCAGGCTCTTCCTTGGCAATAAGTGCTCTTATGCTAAGACCAATCTTTTTGTTTTCGAGATCAAGCTCTACTACCTTTGCCTGAACATGCTGACCAATCATAAGCTCGTCTTCTACCTTGCCTATTCTCTTGTCTGCAACCTGAGAAATATGGATAAGTCCGTCTACTCCGGGATAAATCTCTGCAAATGCACCGAAGGGAACTATTCTTACGATTTTACAATCGATAACATCGTCTAACTTTAGCTCTTCGGCCTTCTTCCAGGGGTTGTCATCGGCATTCTTGAAGCCTAAAGAAATCTTGCCTGTTTCTTTGTCAAAGCTTATAACATATACATCAACAACATCGCCTTCCTTAACAACTTCGGAAGGATGCTTAATCTTTGCCCAGGAGAGCTCAGAAATGTGAATGAGGCCGTCTACACCGCCGATATCTGCAAAAGCACCGAACTTTGTGAGGGACTTAACTACACCCTGATATCTCTTGCCAACTTCAACACCAGCCCAGAATTCCTCTGCAAGTGCTGCCTTCTGCTAAGTCGGAGGCCAAGCGG
>JAZNFW010000125.1:0-10518 GCA_045576175.1 Clostridia bacterium
AGAGCATAGCTATTGCCGTCATAGTTTTCACTTTCATTTTCATTTAAATCTCCTACCTTCAAAAATGACCTGATGAAATTTGTTTCATCACGGCATAAATAATTTATCTTTCTTCTCTCATCCGGACTATACCGTCGGCTTCGGAATTTCACCGTATCAACTGCCAAAGCAGGTAGCGGGCTATACCGCCGGTGGGGAATCTCACCCCGCCCCGAAGAATATCAATGTTAATATTATAAAATTTTAAAAACTTTAAAATTTTTCTCCGCAGTTCTTACAAAATGTGTCTTCCTTTTCGCAAGCGGTTCCGCAAGATGTGCAAGCTTTTTTGCTTCTGTAGTCAGAGAGCTTTAATTTGTATTCTTCAAGCTCATCACGCAAAGCTTTGATTTCATCGCATATAATTTCGATGTTCTCACTGTCCTCTCCCTCGTACACTGCCAAACCAATTTGCGCATACTTGTCGTCGAGTTTGGAATTTAAATCGGCAATTTTTATCTTGATTTTTGTAAAATCAATTGCCTCACCGGAAAGCTTAACAGCTTTTTTGGTTGTGGAGCTAACAGCCGCCTTGATTCTTTCGATAACATCGTTTTTCATAATAATAACCTCCGCATTAATTTTTAGATTTTATATTTTCAAGATATAATCTTACAGATTCTTCCATTTTGTTTTTGCCCGGTTTATAGTACTTTTTGTCTTTAAGATTATCGGGCAAATACTGCTGGTCAACATATGAATTCGGATAGTTGTGAGGGTATTTGTAGCCTTGTGCTCTGCCTAGCTTTTGTGCACCGGAGTAGTGACCGTCTTTTATATGCGATGGAATATCCCCCGCTCTGCCCGAGCGAACATCCGAGAGTGCTTCATCTATGGCACAAATGGCAGAATTCGACTTGGGAAGTCCCGCCAAAAATATTACCGCTTCTGCTAAGGGAATTCTCGCTTCGGGAAATCCAAGCTGCATCGCACTGTCAACACACGCCTTGGTAACTGCTATAGCATTAGGATAGCTAAGACCAATATCCTCTGCGCTTATTACCAGAAGTCGCCTACAAATCGAAATAAGGTCGCCGCCTTCTATTAACCTTGCAAGATAGTGAATTGCTGCATCGGGGTCTGAACCGCGAATGGATTTCTGGAAGGCACTTAGCACATCATAGTGGCTGTCGCCATCCCTATCAAAAGCAAAACTGCTTTTTTGCGTTATTGCAACAACAGTATCGGAATCTACCAAAACCTCTTTTTCAAGAGTCATACTGGATTTTATGCACATTTCCAATATGGTTACAGCCTTGCGCACATCACCATATGCACTGTTTGCAATCTGAGTAAGAACCTCATCAGATGCGGAAATTTCCTTGTCATAAACCTCATTTGCAATACCTATTGCACGCTTTAGAGCAATAACTATATCTTCAGCTTCCACGGGTTTGAATTCAACAACAGTGCATCTCGAGAGAATGGCATTGTAAATATAAAAATACGGGTTTTCTGTTGTGCTGGCTATGAGGGTAATTGACCCATTTTCTATATACTCAAGCAAAGACTGCTGCTGCTTTTTGTTGAAGTTCTGAATCTCGTCAAGATACAAAAGCACCCCGGAGGTTCTACCCTCAATATCATCTATAGATGCAGCAACATCTCTTATATCCTTTAGCGACGCCGTTGTAGCGTTGAGCTTAAAAAGCTTTTTAGATGTGAGTGACGCACATATATTTGCCACAGTCGTCTTGCCGGTGCCGGAGGGACCGTAGAAAATCATATTGGGTATTTCTTTTGAAGATATTATATTGTACAGTGGCTTTTTATCGCCCAAAATATGTCTCTGCCCTACCACATCATCGAGCGAAGAAGGGCGGATATAATCTGCAAGCGGCTTCAAATCAATGCCTCCGTATTATTTATATAATGGGTATTTATCGCAAAGTATCTGCACTCTGTTTTTAATGTTTTCCTTGCTGTTTTCAAAATCCTTAAGAGTTAATGCTATAAGATGTGCTATCTCCTTCATATCCTCTGTGTTCATACCACGGGATGTTACAGCAGGTGTTCCTATACGGATACCGCTTGTAACAAAGGGCTTTTCGGGGTCAAAGGGTATTGCATTCTTGTTGCAGGTGATACCTACTTCGTCGAGTCTGTGCTCAGCTTCCTTACCGGTAAGACCTATGCTGCGTAAGTCAAGAAGCATAAGATGATTGTCTGTACCGCCGGACACAAGCTCTATGCCGTTTGCAATAAGCTCTTCACTAAGAGCCTTGGCGTTGTTTAGAATATTCTTTTGATATTCCTTAAAGCTATCCGAAAGAGCTTCTTTAAGACATACAGCTTTGGAAGCTATAATGTGCATAAGCGGACCACCCTGTATTCCGGGGAAGATTGCCTTATCCACTAATTTAGCGTGTTCCTCCTTGCAAAGTATAAGACCGCCTCTGGGACCTCTTAATGTCTTGTGAGTTGTTGTGGTAACAAAGTCTGCATAGGGTACAGGACTGGGATGCAAGCCTGCAGCAACCAAGCCGGAAATATGAGCTATATCTACAAGAAGATATGCACCGACTTCCTTTGCTATTTCGCCGAATTTCTTGAAATCAAGAACTCTGGGATATGCACTTGCACCTGCAACAATGAGTTTGGGCTTACATTCTAATGCAAGCTCTCTTATTTTGTCGTAATCCACAGTGGAGGTACCTTCCTCTACACCGTAGGGAACGATGTTGAAATATTTACCACTCATATTTACGGGGCTGCCGTGGCTTAGATGTCCGCCGTGAGCAAGGCTCATACTAAGAACGGTATCGCCGGGGTTAAGTACTGCAAAAAACACTGCCATATTTGCCTGAGCACCGGAATGGGGCTGGAGATTTGCATGCTCTGCACCAAAGAGTTCCTTTGCTCTCTCTATAGCTAATTTTTCTACAACATCAACATTTTCACAACCGCCATAATAACGCTTACCGGGGTAACCTTCCGCATACTTATTGGTAAGTGGTGTTCCCATAGCTTCAATAACGGCGTTGCTTACAAAATTTTCGCTGGCAATAAGCTCAATTTTGTTGCGTTGTCTATTAACCTCATCTTCAATTGCATGAGCAATCTCAGGGTCAATTTTCTTGATTTCTTCTGTACTATACATATGCAAACTCCTTCATTTTCATATTATGCAACTATTATATACTATATATTGATCTTTTTCAAGTAGCTATTTTAAATATATTGTTGAACAAACTGGATTTTTCTGTTATAATGTCTGTAGTATTATTTTAGGGAGGGTGACGGATGCTGCAATTTGTTCCGGACGGACTCATACTGTGTGAGGTTTGCTATAAGCATTTTATTGCATACAAAAATCTCTATATGCGTGTTGACCTGGATGCAAAAAATGAAGTAACCCACAGTATCAAAAACCACACCTTCAACAAAATCACCTGTCCGTATTGCCATAGCGAATTCACACACGAAAACTCTGTTTTCTATTATTCATATTTGCTTAAGACTGTGGTTGTGTCGCAATACCCCGATGAAATGCTAAATGTCGGCTCTTTTCCTGTTGCTGCAAAAATAGCCGGTATGGATAATTGGAATTTCAGAAGATGCGATTTTTCTATAGCCGCCTGTGAAAAGTTTCGCATATTCCAAAATGAGTTAGACGATTGTAAAATGGAAATATTAAAGGTGCGAGCTTTTCCGGATTATCGCAAAATGGATTTAACGGAAGAACATATTTGTTTTGAATCGAGAATTGGTAAAAATCTTATTTTTACCCACAGAGATTTTACGGAAAAGGTTCTTAATGAATATACTATTCCGATATCGCAATACGATGATATTCCTTGTGTGAAAACACCTACAGGTGATTGGATAGTAATAGACAGAGACTGGGCACTTAGATTTTTGGAGGACGAAAAATGAAAAAGAACTTACTGGTAGGACAATCCGGCGGACCGACTTCCGCCATTAACGCCACTCTCGCCGGCGTAATCGCAAAAGCAATTTCTGCAGGCGAAATCGACACCGTCTACGGCTGTGTCAACGGCATTGAGGGCGTTCTGGGCGAAAACTTTATTAACCTATCCGAAATTTTTGCTCATAGCCAAAAACTCGAAATTTTAAAACAGACACCGTCGGCTTATCTGGGTTCGTGCAGATATAAACTCTCCGATAGTGATATACAAAAAATTGCACAAATTCTTGTAAAGCATAACATCGGTTATTTCTGCTACATAGGCGGAAACGACTCTATGGATACTGTTTACAGGCTCAAAAACATCTGTGCCGAGCTTGGCATTGGTGTAATTGGCGTTCCTAAAACAATAGACAATGACTTAGAAGGCACAGACCACTGCCCCGGTTTCGGCAGTGCAGCAAAATATATTGCAACTACCGTAAGCGAAATCGCCTGCGATGCGTCCTGTTATGATTTGGAATGTGTGACAATTGTAGAAATAATGGGAAGAAACGCAGGATGGCTTGCGGCATCCTCTGTGCTATCGAGACTAAGTGGTACCACATCTCCCGAATTAATTTACCTCCCCGAAACAGTGTTTGACCAAGAAAAGTTTTTGTCCGATGTAAAAAAGCTGGTTGATAAGAAAAAGAACATTGTAGTGGCTGTATCGGAGGGAATCAAAAATGCAGATGGCACCTATGTTGCCGAGCAAAAGCGTGCCGGTAACGACGACAAATTCGGTCACTCACAGCTAGGCGGTGCCGGTAAATATCTTGAGCTTCTTATTAAAGAACGCTTTGGTATAAAGTCAAGGAGCATCGAGCTTAATACCCCGCAAAGATGTGCTAGCCACATAGCCTCCAAAACAGATATCGAAGAATCCTTCCTTATTGGTTCAAAGGCTGTGGAAAAAGTAATGGATGGCGAAAGCGGCAAAATGATGTGCTACAAAAGACTTCCGGGCGAAAAGTATTCACTTGATATCTGCACTATGGATATAGAGCTTATTGCAAATAAGGAAAAGAAAGTTCCAGCTGAGTTCATATCCGATAGCAAGGCAGATGTAACTGATGCATTCATAGAATATGCATATCCGCTCATTCAAGGTGAAATGGACATCAAATACAAAGATGGAATTCCTGTACACATATTTAGGACTATGGAGGAATAGGTTATGAAATCAAAACCAATTGTGTATGGTGCAATAATAGCTGCCATGTACACAGTACTCACTCTTGTGGCATTTAGCTTCAATTTGGCAAGCGGTGTTGTACAGGTGAGAATAAGCGAAGCACTTACCATTCTCCCCTTCTTTACTCCTTACGCCATAGGCGGTCTGTTTGTGGGTTGTCTTATATCAAATATATTAACAGGCTGTGCTCTGTGGGATATTGTCTTTGGAAGTATAGCTACACTCATTGGTGCTCTAATCACCTATCAAGTCGGCAAAATTAAGCATCCAAAAGCTTTTTTTCTTGCTCCTGTAGGACCTATTTTATCAAACACTCTTATAATTCCAATTATTCTTACATATGTTTACGGTGCCAAAGAGGCATACGGACTTATTTGCTTGAGTGTCGGAGCAGGAGAAGTTATATCTGCCGGGATTGTGGGTATGATACTTCTTCTTACTCTCAAAAACAGCAAACATAAAATATTCTAATAACAAATCAAATTCAACACAAAAACCTCTGTACCCTATTTTCAAAAGGTACAGAGGTTTTATTATTCCATTAAATTTAAAGACTACTCCCTGTAATCAGCTCCTACAATATCACCGCTTTGTTTATCTACATAAACAGCAAGCGGACCCAGAAGAGCGTCCATTGTGGTTTTAAAGGTTATTTTGTATAAATCCTTGCCCACTATATCCTCTTCATCCTTAAAGCAGGCAATTGGCGGGTCACTGAAAAACACTACATCTTCTATTTTAGGATTTTCTAAATTGGTGATTGTGCTTTTTTCTTTTTCGCCCAATGAGTCTTTTACAATTTCAATTGCCTTTTGAGGTGATATTTTCTCCGGGGGTGAATATTTTTTGCCCCAAGTTGAAAATAAAACACTCTTGCCTTTTTCCATCCTGTTATGGTCAATCACATATACAGAGCCAACCAGTGCAAGTAGAGATATAATAACTATAAAACAAACTGTTTTCTTCATATCTTGCCCCCAAAAAAGGTCTAACCCATAAAAGCGAAATACAAAAACAGCAAAATACCAAGCACAATTCTGTAGTATCCAAAGCCTTTGAAATCACGCTTTCTTATATATCCAACAAGAAATCTTATGGCAGCCACCGACACAGCAAATGCCACGACCATTCCCAGTATAAGAACAGACCATTCGACAGTAGAAAAGCCAAATCCCGACTTTAAAAGCTTTAGAGCGCTTGCTCCGAGCATAATCGGTATTGCCAAAAAGAACGAAAACTCCGCAGCCACAAACCTTGAGCATCCCAAAATAGTTGCACCGATTATAGTGGAACCGCTTCGGGATGTACCGGGTATGAGTGCAAGAATCTGGAATACACCAATAAGAAAAGCTGTCTTGTAGCTAAGTGTTCCTAGATCATCAAATTTTACAGCTTTCTTTCTGTTTTCTATTGCAATAAATGCAATACCATATGCCACAAGAGTAAATGCTACAGTATACGCATTGTAAAAATGCTCATTAATCCAGTCATCAAAGAGAAGACCAAATATGCCTGCAGGAATAACACCAACTAGTACCTTAAGATAAAGTTCAATAGTTTCTTTCTTAAGGCAAGTGTTTCCCCAAGTCGCACATTTACCTCTCTCCGACTTGGTGATAAATGGATTTAATTTGCTAAAATAAAGGAAAACTACAGCCAGAATGGAGCCAAACTGTATAACAACAAGAAATGTCTCCATAAACTGAGCCGATACCTTCATCTTCATAAATTCATCCACGAGAATCATATGACCGGTACTGCTTATAGGAAGCCACTCGGTAATTCCCTGAACTATACCCATTATGACGGTTTGTAAGAATAATACTATATTCATCCCTTTATCCCTTTCTATACATTAAAGAGAAGCTCACTGTATACAGGATACGGCCAAAAGTCCGAAGCCGTCTGTGCTTCGAGGGTATTTATGACATCCCTGGCTTTTTCCATTGTGCACAGAATACTGTCGTGATAAAATACCGCGTGCTTCTTAGCATCTAAAGCGTATCCCTTTGCCTCTTCCAAAGCACTTTCCAAATCCTCTACATAACTACTTAATTTTGAAGTGTTTTCTGTAATAAGATTAACAAGTTCAAATTCCACATCGGTATTGAAAACAGACGAAAAACTCTTCTTGGAAACTGCAACATCAGAAATATGTTTCGCATATGAGAGCACTGAGGGAATGATATCTTTTTTAATCATCTCAAGCAGTGTAAGAGCTTCTATATTGAGTATGTTTGCATAGTTTTCTAAAAGTATTTCACAGCGTGAATACATCTCTGTTTCGGTATAGATAGCATGACTGGTGTAAAGCTCAACATTCTTCTTGTCTACAAAATGAGGTATAGCCTCGGGTGTGGTCTTGTAATTAGACAGTCCTCTTTTCTTAGCCTCTTCCACCCATTCGTCCGAATAGTTATTACCGTTGAAGATAATTCTCTTGTGATTCTTGACTGTATCTCTTATTATTTTGTGAACAGTTTCGTCAAAATTAGAAGATTTTTCTATGATATCGGCAAACTGTCTTAATTCCTCGGCAACAATGGTATTTAAAACAACATTTGGTTCCGAAACAGATGCAGATGAGCCAAGCATTCTGAACTCGAATTTATTTCCGGTAAATGCAAAAGGGGAAGTACGGTTTCTATCCGTTTTGTCCTTTGTGAATGTGGGGATTACATGGGCACCGATTTCCATCTTTTCCTTCTTGGTTTCTGCATAGGGATCATCGTGTTCATATGCCTCAAGTATTGCCTCAAGCTGCTCGCCAATAAATATAGATACAATGGCAGGCGGTGCTTCGTGACCGCCAAGACGATGGTCGTTTCCAGCACTTGCTACAGATATTCTAAGTAAATCCTGATATTCATCCACAGCCTTTATAACAGCACAGAAAAACACTAGGAACTGAAGATTATCATATGGTGTTTTACCGGGTTTTAAGAGATTAAGTCCGTCGTCCGTTATAAGCGACCAGTTGTTGTGTTTACCGCTTCCGTTTACTCCGTCAAAGGGCTTTTCGTGGAGCAAGCATACCAGATTATGCTTTGCGGCAATCTTTCTCATAAGCTCCATTGTAAGCTGGTTGTGATCTATGGAAATATTGGCAGTAGTAAACACAGGTGCAAGTTCGTGCTGTGCAGGTGCCGCCTCGTTATGCTTTGTTTTGGCAAGGACTCCCCTCTTCCAAAGTTCCTCATCCAATTCCATCATATATGCCGAAACTCTTGGCTTAATCTGACCGAAATAATGGTCACCCAATTCCTGGCCCTTGGGCGGTTTTGAGCCAAAAAGTGTTCTACCTGTAAATATAAGGTCCATGCGTTTGTCGTGTGTGTCCTTATCTACAAGAAAATACTCCTGTTCTGCACCTACTGTGGATATGACCTTTTTGGAATCTGTGTTTCCAAAAAGGCGAAGCACTCTGAGTGCCTGTTTTTCTATAGTTTCCATTGAGCGTAAAAGCGGTGTTTTTTTATCGAGTGCTTCTCCGCCATATGAACAGAAAGCAGTTGGTATGTAAAGAGAGTTATCCTTTATAAACGCATAGGACGAAGGATCCCAAGCAGTGTAGCCTCTTGCTTCAAAGGTCGCTCGAAGCCCTCCCGATGGAAAACTTGATGCATCAGGCTCACCCTTTATTAATTCCTTACCCGAAAACTCCATAATTATCTTTCCATCTTCAGCCGGGAAAATAAAGCTATCGTGCTTTTCGGCAGTTACATCGGTCATAGGCTGGAACCAATGAGTAAAGTGTGTGGCACCTTTTTCTATCGCCCAGTCCTTCATAGCACTTGCAACTGCATTTGCAGTGTCAAGAGACATAGGCTCGCCGTTGTCTATTGTATTTCTGAGACTATGGTATATTTCTTCAGGAAGTCTTTCTTTCATAACGGTGTCATTAAACACCAAACTTCCAAAGATTTCTGTTACATTATTCATATTTGTCGACCTCCGATATAGAAAATATATTACCTAATCCGGCAATCTATGATTTAGCGCTTTTTGAGTAATTTTGAACTCATTTCGCGGATTTCTTTTACACCAGTAATAAATGTGCAGGCAAAGTACACAAAGGCTCCTAAAACCGCACACACAAAAACTCTTACAAGTGCAGTTGCATCGCCAAGGAAGCTGTCAGTAAATTTAACAACTACCGCCATAACGCCTGCCGAAACGGTAATTTTAAGTGTACAAAGTAAAAACTCTTTGTTTACTATTCCCTTGGTACGCCTTGCTGAAATTATAAGGGACGAAAATCCCATAAGATTTGCTGCAACAGAAGCAGAAAGCGCAAGCGCTCTGTGGTCAAAATTTAAAAGCTTTATAAAAGCTATGCTGAGAAGTATATTAACACTTATGCCGCACACAGATATTATCATAGGCGTTCTGCCATCCTGCGTAGCATAGAACGACCTGTTTGCTATTTCCTGAAGTGCATAGCCCACCATACCCAAGGAGTAGAAAAACAGTGCAGATGATGTAAGGCTTGTAGAGTGATAATCAAATTGTCCCCTCTCGTACACAAGCTGGATTATGGGTCTGGATAATATTAGAAAACCCACCATAATAGGCACAATTATTATAAGTGCATATTTAATTCCCGAGGAAACCAGCTTTGCAAACATTTCCTTGTCGCCATCGGTATTTGCTCTGGAAAGCGAAGGCAATATGAGATTTGTTACTACATATGCAAAAACACCCACAAGAATTATGTAAAGTCTGTTTGCATAATCTAGCGCAGCCACCGAGCCCTGCTCTGCAAGAGAGGATGCCAGGCGTATGTTGATGAGATTGTTTATAGGCTGTACCCAAGAGCTTAATATGATGGGCAGAGCCAGACAGCAAATTTTGTATATACCCTCGTCTTTAAAAGAAAGTGTGGGTCTGAATCTGAATCCAATTTTATATAGTGACGGCAACTGTACAAGAAGCTGCAAACTCCACGATGCAACCATAGCACAAGCTACACCTTTTACTCCAAAGCGATTGCCAACAATTGCAAGATACAAAATAAGGAATGTATTTGACACAAGACTTATAACAGAAGGTACCAAAAATTCGCCAAATGACTGCAAAATTCCCACAATACAAAATGCAAGCCCTGTAAATATTATCATAGGAAATAATATAATAACCAAGGATGAAATAAGCCTTAGTATAGGCTCTTCGTATCCTCCGGCAATTAGCCTTACAAGCTGCATAGAAAAAACAATGCCCAGCACACAGAGTAAAGCAGTTATGGTCAGAACAAGATTCATAAACTTGTTTGCAAGTCCAAGAGCCGCCTTCTTTCCTTTGCCGGACAGGTATTCATTAAAAACAGGTATAAACGCACTTGTAACCGCAGAGCCAAAAGCAATATCAAAGAACA
>JAZNFW010000126.1:0-6046 GCA_045576175.1 Clostridia bacterium
TTTTAAAGTTCTTAGATAAGTTCATTAGCTCATTAAAAACAACTAACGAAATTTACTAAAGTTTAAAAGTACTCTCAAAGTACATTCTCATTAACGAGAACCTCATTACTTTTAATATGCTGTTCATTTTTCAAAGACCAAGCGAAAACAGGTTGCATGCCAAAGGCATATCCCATTTTCTGTGTCGCACCGGTGAGTGTTCTCACGCAAGCGACTTGATTATAATATCACAACCGAAGTTCTTTGTCAACACCTTTTTTAAAAATTTTTGTAATTTTTTTAGAAAGTGTTTCCGTAATTTTCGGTGCTTTACTAATATATCATATAGAATTTGGAATGTCAACAGTTTTTTAAAAAATTTTCATATTTTTCTACACTATTTTATTAAGCTCTTCAGTATATTCATTCCAAGCTTCATATGTGCATTCCAATTCCTCTTCCAGAGCCTGCTTTTCCTCGTATATTTCTCTTGCTTTTTCAAAATCGCTGCCGCAGAGCGCGAGACTATCGTCGCATTCGCTTATTTTGTTTTCAAGAAGCGAAATCTTCTCCTCGGCGGCAGATATCTTTTTCTCAAGCGAGCGAATCTGACCCTGATGCTTTTTGGCACTTCTGTAGTCCTCAGCTCCGCTTCCTGTTTCTTTTTGTGAATTTGTTTCTTTAGCACTACTGGTTGAAAGGTACTTTATATAGTCATCGTAATTTCCTCTATAGGATGAAATGCCGTTTTCGGTAAGCTCGAAAATAATATCTGCAGTCTTGTTTAAAAAATATCTGTCGTGCGATACAAAAAGCACAGTTCCCTCGAAATCCGCTATGGCGGCATCAAGAGATTCCTTGGCAGGCAGGTCGAGATGGTTTGTAGGCTCGTCGAGGATGATGAAGTTTGGTTTTTCCATCATTATAATAAGTAGAAGAAGTCTTGCCCTTTCGCCGCCGCTCAAATCGCCTACTCCTTTGAATACATCCTCATCCTTAAAAAGAACAAGGCTCAGCTTCTTTCGTATATCTACCTCATCCATAAGCGGAAAGCGGTCTGATATCTCTGCAAAAACAGTTTTGCTATCGCTAAGTTCCCTCTGCTCCTGGTCGTAGTAGCTCACGGCTGTGTTTCTGCCGATTTCTATATCGCCGGTATAAAAATCGTGTTTTCCCAGAATTGTCTTTAAAAGAGTTGACTTGCCGATTCCGTTTGCACCGATTATGGCTGCCTTTTCGCCACGTTTGACCTCGAGGCTTATATTTCGTGCAAGGCTTGTGATAACCCCCGACTTGGGAACACTTATCTCCACATTGTCTACAGTAATTACATCATTATATGAACGATATACGCTATCGAAAGAAAAACGGCAGCTTTCATTTATAAATACAGGCTTTTCGCCGATTTCCATTTTTTCGAGTGCTTTCTGGCGGCTTTTTGCCATCTTGGATGTGGATGCTCTAACGATATTTCGTGCAACATAATCCTCAAGCCTTTTGGCTTCCTCTACCGCAGCGTTATAGTGCTTAAGCTCAATCTCCATATTCTGCTCTTTGAGCACAAGATACTTAGAGTAGTTTCCTGTGTAGCGGGTTATGTTTGTGCGTTCTATTTCGTAAATAGTATCTACCAGCGAATCAAGAAAATATCTGTCGTGGGAAACTGTTATTATTATTCCCTTGTAATTTTTAAGATATGCTTCCAGCCACTGCATTGTTTTAAAATCGAGATGGTTTGTAGGCTCGTCAAGTAAAAGCACATCAGGTCTTTCTGCAAGAAGCCTTGCCATAGCAAGCTTTGTCCTTTCACCGCCCGAGAGGTTGGAAACCTTCATATTCTTATCAAAACTGTCAAAGCCCATTCCGCTGAGGACGGTGTTTATGCGTGTTTTGATGTCAAAACCTCCGCGTTTTTCAAAAAACTCGCTTTTGGCACCGTAGCTTTTTAAAATACGCTCGTGCTCGGCACCATCCTGTACACTGCTCATCTGCTCTTCAAGTGAGCGAAGCTCTGCTTCCAGTGCCACAAGCTCACTGAACGCCTGCATCATATACTCCCATATTGTAGAGTTGCCCTCGGGTGCACTGTCCTGACGCAAAAATCCTATTGTAGAGTCTTTGGGCGTAAAGATATTTCCCTCATCATAGGAAAGCTCACCTGCTATTATCCTTAAAAGTGTGGATTTTCCAGCACCGTTGGCACCTATAAGTCCTATTTTTTCGTTGTCGGACGCAGTTAAAGAAACCTTATTTAATATAATATCTGTTCCGTATGTTTTTGTAATGTTTTCTATTTGTAATGCCATAGTCTTATATTCCTTTATCAGTCATAACACGCGCAAAGCACAAAAACCCGTGCTGCACCGTGCATTTTGAGCATTCGTGCACACTCATTTGCCGTTGTTCCGCTTGTAAAAATGTCATCTATAAGAAGTATGTCCTTGCCCACTATATCGTATGTGGGATTTACATCTATTGAGCCTTTTATAAAAAAGCGTCTCTCAAAAAGTTTCATCTTACTTAATTGAGACACCAGCCTTCTGCGATACAGTAGGTCCGTACACAGCTTGCCTCCCCAAAGCCCTGAAAGCTTCTCTGCAAGAACCTGTGTCTGACTGTAGTCTCGTCCCCTGGTTTTTGACACGGGCACACAGCATATAACAGACTGTGCAAGATACGGTCTTTCTTTTATTGTTCGGCTCATAATTTCAGCGAATGCTCCGCAGTAGTATTTTATCGATTTGAATTTGTATTTAATCATCGATTCCCTTACAGTGTCTTTGTACTCAAGCATTCCTATAGCTTCGTCGAAATAAAACCTATCGTCACGAACTGTCTTGGATGTATAGTCCTTGTGAGCACAGTCCGGGCAGAGAGCCGTCTTACAATAGCCTGTGAGTCTCTTCTGGCACACTGCACAGTGCTTTGGATAGATTAAATCTAATATGATGTCGTATATAGTTTTAAAACAAGATGTTTTCTTCATATCTTTTAAGCCTCATACCAAGTCCTGAAAAACGCTTGTTTTCTCTATTGTTGTCTACCATTTTGTGTACAATTTCCTCTCTTCCCACAAGGATGACCATATTTTTTGCCCTTGTAACGCCGGTGTAGAGCAAATTTCTGTTTATGAGCATATGTGGGGCATCGTACATAGGAATTATTACAACGGGGAATTCACTGCCCTGACTTTTGTGTATTGTTACACAATAAGCAAGCTCTATTTCCTCGGAAATATCCTTAAATTCGTACACAACCCTTCGTTCGTCGTAGACAACTGTTATGGTTTTTAAATCCTCTCTTATGGACGACACTACGCCTACATCGCCGTTGAACACGCCGTTGCCAAGCTTTCCTGTCTTTGTATCTGTCCAGCGGACATCATAGTTGTTTCTTATTTGCATAACCTTGTCGCCCTCACGGAAAATGCGAAAGCCAAAGTCGTGCTCTTTTTTGTCCTTTTGACGAGGATTGAGTACCTCTCTGAGCATTTCATTTAGATTAGTAACACCACAAATACCTTTTTTGGACGGGGAAAGCACCTGAATGTCAAAGCCCGTGACTCCATATGCCTTAGGCAGTCTTTCTGCACAAAGCGAAGCTATATACTTTGCTCCGTCCTCACAGGACGACACCTCTCTAAAGAAAAAGTCTTTGTCTTTGGCATTTAGCACAGGATATACACCCTCGTTTATGCCATGTGCATTTGTTACTATAAGGCTCTTTCGTGCCTGACGGAAAATCTCATTTAGACGGATTACCTCTACCCTGCCGCTCTGTATGATGTCTTTTAGCACATTACCGGGTCCAACGGACGGAAGCTGATTGACATCGCCCACAAGTATGAGCCTTGTTCCTACATTTATTGCTTTAAGCAGATGATTTGCAAGCACGATGTCGACCATAGACACCTCATCTACTATAACAACATCGCTCTCTATGGGGTCTTTCTCATTTACCATAAACTGAGTTTCGCCGCCCTCACCGAAGAAGCTTGCCTCAAGAAGACGGTGAATCGTCTTTGCTTCGAGCGAACACACCTGACTCATTCGTTTGGCAGCACGGCCTGTGGGTGCGGTGAGTGTTACGGTGAGCCCGTTTGCGTGCATTATGTCTATAATTGCATTTATAATGGTAGTTTTTCCTGTGCCGGGTCCACCAGTGATGACCATAACCCCGTTTTGCATAGCACTTATTACAGCCTGACGCTGAAGAGAGGCAAACTCAATTTTGTGCTTCTTCTCTATTATATCTATTTCTTTTTCTATATCGCGTGTTTCGTACTTATATTTAAACTCATTTAGTTTTAAAAGCTTTGACGCCACATAGCCCTCGCAAAGATAGTGAGAATAGATGTATATCCTCTCCTCACCGTCAAAGCTGTCGCGATAGAGAACACCATCTTTCAAAAGAGAGTCTATGGCAATTTGTACACATTCTGTATCCACCTTGAGAAGGGACGATGCAGTTTCCGTTACTATGCCAAGAGGAAGATAGGTGTGTCCGAACTGGGTGTTGTATTTTAACGCATACAAAACACCAGCCCTCACCCTGTTTGTGTCGTCGTGTGATATACTAAGCTTGCGGGCAATTTCGTCTGCAGTCTTAAAGCCGACTCCGTCTATCTGCTCGCACAGAATATACGGATTGGCTTTTATTATATCAATAGCCCTTGCGCCGAGCTTTTTGTATATGGTGGCGGCTGTGCGTACGGATACACCGCAGTCCTGAAGAAACATAACAAGCGATGTTGAGCCGAGCTGCATAAGATAGCTCTCTTGCATCTTTACCGCCTTGGATATGCTTATTCCCTTTATCTGAGCTACACGATGAGGCTCCTTTTCAAGAACAGAGAGAGTATCTTCGCCAAATTTTTCCACAAGTTTCTGGGCAGTTGCCTTGCCTATGCCCTTAATGATGCCCGAAGCCAAATACTTTTCGATTGCCTCTCTTGTGGCAGGGAGCACCTTTTCGAAGGATTCTGCCTTGAATTGCTCGCCGTAGGTTGGATGGCTGACCCATTTGCCCTTAAGACTTAAGGATTCGCCAACTGCCACTGCGTGAAAATAGCCAACAGCTATGAAGGATTCCTCGGTGTTGTTCATTTCAAGCACCTTGTAGCCGTTTTCGTCATTTGAATATCTTATGTATTCTACCTCGCCTGTTACGGTTTCCATTTCTTTCAAGACATCACCTCCCATTTTAATTAACATTATAACTATATTAAAAACTTATGTCAAGGAGACAGGCTCAACAAAGTATTTGACAAAGAGCGGTGTTTGTACTATAATCTATAATGGTTTTATTTGTGAAATTCTACATAATATATAAGAAAGAAGATGTGTAAAATGTTAAGAGTAGGTGTTCTGGGTGCTACCGGATATGCCGGAATAGAGACTGTAAGAATACTTTTGTCTCACCCAAATGTTACTATAACAAGGCTTGTTTCCCACAGCTTTGTCGGAAAGAAAATATCTGATGTTTACCCAAGCTTAAGACGCGTGTGCGATATGGAATGCGTTGAGCTTGATATTGATGATATTGCAGCAAACTGCGATTTGGTGTTTACTGCTCTTCCGCACGGAGCATCCAAAGAGGTAATACCCGCAATATACAACAGGGGAATAAAGATTGTAGACCTTAGCGGCGACTTCCGCTACGACTCCAAAGAGGTTTACGAAAAATGGTACGGAGAGCCTCACTGTGCTCCCGAAATACTGGAAAAATCGGTGTACGGTCTTTGCGAAATACACAGAGACAAAATAAAGAAAGCGACTCTCGTGGGAAATCCCGGTTGCTACACAACCTGTTCTATACTTGCACTCTACCCTCTTCTTAATGCAGGTGTTGTGCATAAAGACAATATAATAATAGATGCAAAATCCGGCGTGACGGGTGCAGGCAGAACCGAGAGCCTCCCCTACAGCTTCTGCGAGTGCACCGAAAACTCCAAGGCATACAAAATTGCAACTCACAGACACACCTCGGAAATTGAACAGGAACTTGGTCACGCAGCAGGCGAGGAAATCCTCGTTTCCTTTACACCCCACCTCATTCCTCAGAAGAG
>JAZNFW010000127.1:0-19921 GCA_045576175.1 Clostridia bacterium
GACTATGGAAATTCCATGGTCCTTTTTATGTGTATATGACTTTTGACACTTTGTTTTTGTTTCCCAAAAACGAGTAATTTTCGTTTTTGGGAAACAGAAATTATTTATCTAATAACCAATCAGCAGCATCAACGATTTTAATGCCCTCATACTGATATTCTTCGTGGCGAGTACGAGCGATAACCATTTTAGGATATGCATCTTTTATCTTTAAAAGAGGACTTACCTCTCTTTAGAGCACAAGGGGACGGTTCTATGAGCACAAGGGGACGGTTCTATTGTGTTCCGCTTTCGAGCAAAAAGACCTGCAACCATTTGCAGGTCTTTTTATATTGTAGCATCAGCTATCTATACATCACAAAGCCATACTTACCCACAAATGCACACCCCTTATACACAGTTGCATTATGGCTTATTAATATCTCATTGGCTATGATTTGCGTTTTTTGGTCCGTCATATTTAAAACGGAACACACCTTTTCTTCTGCCTCGCCTCTTTGCATATAGAGGATGCCGTCTTTTTCGCAAACAGAAAACTTTCCGTCCTTAAACACTTTGAGTGAATTTTTTATTTCTGCCATATGGGTATAAAAAGAAAGAATTTCTTTCTCATCGCTTTCCCAATTAAAATAACCTCTGTTAAATGGGTCGCCAAAGGCAAATGTGCCTATTTCGTCGCCGTAGTATATGCAGGCAGAGCCCGGAAAAAAGAACAAAAGAAAAACAGCAGGAAAAATCCTCTCCCTCGCTCTTTTTATTTCGTCTGCAGACAGCACATACTTTGCACAATCCTGCCTTGTCATACCAAGAGGAGCACCCGACAAAACCGTCATAATTCTGGCGGTGTCGTGAGTTGAGAGGCTGTTCATAAGGGTATCGACAGCATCCTTTGGGTAGTTTTCGCATATTGTCATAACTTTGTGTGCGAAGTCCTGTGCTGATATACTCTCCGTACACAAATCTATTATGGCATTTCGAAACGGGTAGTTCATAACAGTGTCTAGTTCCATATCTGTAAAATAACGCCTACGAATTTCGTAGGCTATTTTGTTCGATGCGTCCTCCCACACCTCGCCTATTATAATGCAGTCGGGTTTTACCTTCTTTGCCTCTTTTCTTAAAAGGGCTATGAATTCGTCGGGAAGCTCGTCTGCCACATCCAGTCTAAAGCCGTCTGCACCAAGCGAGAGCCAGTGCTTTATTACGCTGTCCTCGCCTGTTATTACATATTCTATAAAGCTCTCTGCCATCTCGTCCACGCAAGGCAGAGTCTCAATCCCCCACCAGCTTTCATAGCTTCCGTCATCTTTCTTTTTGTACCAGTCCTTGTAGGGCGAATTGCTATTAGACATCACCCCTGAGCCAAAGCGCCTTTTGGCGTCGAAATATATGCTGTCCGAACCCGTGTGTGAAAACACACCGTCCAAAACCACCTTAATGCCGAGACTGTGAGCCTTGTCGCAAAGATTCTTAAAATCGTCCTCACTTCCAAGCATAGGGTCGATTTTTTTGTAGTCGCAGGTGTCGTAGCGGTGGTTGGAAAATGCAAAAAATATGGGATTTAGGTATATAACCCCCACTCCAAGCGATTTCAAATAGGGTAGTTTTTCCTCTATGCCCCTTAAGTTTCCGCCAAAGAAATCATTATTTAATATTTCTCCGTTGGAAGCGGGCAAAAAGACAGGCAAATCCTTTGTGTCTGAATGAATTGTGTATGGTGTGAGCTTGCCTGCTATGTGGGGAGTAAAGGCCTTATGAAATCTGTCGGGAAAAATTTGATAAATAACTCTGCCTTTGAATGAATCGGGCGTCTTGAACTCAACGGGAATACAGCTTACCTGCCACATATCGCCCTCGCACATATTGGTGTCGGCATAGCCCCTTTTGTATAGATTGAATTCCTCGTTTTGAGTTTTTATGCGGAAAAAGTAAAAGTACAAACCTGCTCTTTCAAAAGAAATTTCGCCCGAGAATATATCGTATGCGTCCTTTTTGCTCTTTTCTTTAAGCTCAAAGACAAGCCCGCACTCCGTGCAAAGCCACACGTTTGTGGCGTTGCACGAGGCGGGGATGTGAATATTTATATTGCAAATTTCATTTGGAACAAGGCACCCAAACGGATTTTTGAATGAGGTGTCCTTGCTATTGTACAGAATTCTCATTTTATCTTTACTTTCCATATGTCCTTTGCGTACTCCCTTATTGCCCTGTCGGACGAGAAGAAGCCTGAATTTGCAATATTTACAAGAGACATATCCATAAATTTATACTTGTCGCAATACACCTTGGAGACCCTTTCCTGAGCCTTGGTGTAGGAATCGAAGTCTGCAAATGTCATATACGCATCCGCAGCTCCGTGGGCGTTTGTAATAAGAGAGTTTGCTACCGAGTCAAATCTTGCACCAAGGATGCCCGATGTTAGCATATCTACTACCGCCTTAAGTGCGGGGTTGGAATTAAGATACGAAAGGGGGGAATATCCTTGTCGCCAGAGGCTGGATACCTCGCCTGTGTTGAGTCCGAAGAGAAACATATTTTCCTCTCCCACATTATCTCTTATCTCCACATTGGCGCCGTCGAGAGTGCCGAGGGTAACAGCTCCGTTTATCATAAGCTTCATATTTCCTGTGCCCGATGCCTCTTTGCCGGCAATTGAAATCTGCTGAGAAATCTCGGCTGCGGGAATTATTATTTCCGCAAGCGAAACCTTGTAGTCCTCTAAAAACACTACCTTTATTTTATCCTGCATGGCCCTGTCGGAATTTATAACAGATGCCACTGCACAAATAAGGCGTATTATCTCCTTTGCCATAAAGTAGCCTGCCGATGCCTTGGCGGCAAACACAAAGGTGCGGGGCGTAAATTCCATATTTGGATTTTCTTTTAATTTGATATACATATCTAAAATTCCAAGCACATTAAGAAGCTGGCGTTTGTATTCGTGGAGCCTTTTTATTTGCACATCAAAAATGGAGGAGGGATCAGCCTTTATGCCGTTTGCACCAAGGATATATGAAGAGAGTCTCTCTTTGTTTTGCCTTTTTATATCAAAGAGCTTGGAAAGAACGGATTTATTGCCTGAAAAGTCGTTTAACTTCTTAAGCTCTGTTGCGTCCCGCATAAAGCCGTCGCCAATGGTTTCGCACAAAAACTCTGTAAGAAGAGGATTTGCCTGACAAAGCCATCTGCGGTATGCTATGCCGTTTGTTACATTTATAAACTTTTTTGGCTCTATGGTGCAGTAGTCTCTGAATATGCTTTCTTTCAAAATCTGCGTGTGCAGAGACGACACGCCGTTTACCTTGTGGCATGCGGCAAGGCAGAGGTTTGCCATACGCACCTCGCCGTTTGATATTACCGCCATATAGTCCGCTTTGGCTCTGTCGCCGGGGTAAATATTATTTATCTCCAGCATAAGTCGGCGGTTTATTTCGGCAGTTATCGCATGAATTCTCGGTAGCTGTGTTTTGTACATATTTTCGTTCCACTTTTCCAATGCCTCACTCATAACGGTGTGGTTGGTGTAGGAAAGAGTGTTTTTTGTTATTTCCCACGCCTTTTCCCATGCCACGCCGTAGTCGTCTACAAGAATTCGCATAAGCTCGGGTACGCAAAGAGCAGGATGGGTATCGTTTATGTGTATGCTCACCTTGTCGGCAAGATTATCCAGAGTTTCGTATTTTGCATAATGTTTTTTTGTTATCGTTTGAAGTGACGCACTTACAAAAAAGTATTGCTGTCTAAGCCTTAAAATCTTGCCTTCCATATGGTCGTCTGCAGGATAGAGCACCTTGGATATAACCTCGGCCTTTGTGCTTTCCTCAATCGCCTTGGCGTAGTCACCTCGTGAAAAGGCATTCATATCAAAGCGGTTTGGCGATTTTGCACTCCATAGCACGAGCTTATTTACGGAGTCGGTGTGGTAGCCCGATATTAGCATATCGTACGGAAGTGCAATAACGCTCATGTAGTCCACGTGGTCTGCGTAGTATTTTCCGTTTTCGTTTCGCTCGTTTATTCTTCCGCCAAAACGCACCTCCACAGCTTCGTCGCTTCGGCACTTAAGCCACACATCGCCCATACCGAGCCAGTCGTCAGGAAATTCCATCTGCCAGCCGTCTATAATCTTTTGCTTAAATATTCCAAACTCATATCGTATGGAGTAGCCCACCGCGTTAATGCCCAAGCTTGTCATAGAGTCCATATAGCAGGATGCAAGTCTTCCCAGACCGCCGTTGCCAAGACCTGCGTCCGGCTCCATATCATACAAATCCTGTATGTTATTGCCTGTGGTTTCGAGAGCTTTTTTAAACACTTCTTCAAGTCCGAGATTAAAAAGGTTGTTTTTAAGCGATGTGCCCACAAGAAATTCCATAGACATATAGTAAACCTTTTTGTCATTTGCCGTTTTTTTGGAAAACTCGCTGTTCTTTTTGGAGAGGATATCCCTCACACACAGACAAAGTGCCTCGTAAAGCTGTTTTTTCGTTGCGTCCGCAAAGTCACACCCAAAAGAGTCCTTTAGTTTGTCGTCCAAGATGGAAACAGCATTTTTAATCGTCATATAGAATTATATACCTCCATATATTTTTCTGCAGAAGTTTTCCAACTGCTGTCGTATCGCATTATCTTAGAGCGAATGGCGTTAAGCGTTTCGCTGCCTCGGTAAAGCTCTGATGCACGTTCTATGGCATCTAACATATCGTGTGCATTAAAGAGCTTGAATGTTATTCCTCTGCCGTCGAGTGTCTGCGGATTTATGGGCGGTACTGTGTCCACAAGTCCGCCGATCTCTCTCACTATTGGAATGGTGCCGTAACGCATAGCTATAAGCTGACTTAGTCCGCATGGCTCGCTCTTTGACGGCATAAGAAGAAAATCCGCCCCCGCATACATCTCTTTGGAAAGCTCGCTGTCAAAGGCTATATGGCACGACACTTTGCCAGGATGCATATGGGCAAGATGGCGGAACATATCCTCGTACTTTGTGTCGCCTGTGCCAAGAACTGCAAGCTGTATGTCAAGATTTGCAATTTCGTTTAGAACTCCCCATATAAGCTCCATTCCCTTGTGCTCTACAAGTCGGGAGATTATGGCTACAATCGGGCAATTCGCATCTTCACTAAGACCGAGCCTTTTTCTAAGATGTGCCTTGCACTCCTCCTTGCCCTTAAGATTGGAGGCTGTGTAGGTAAAGGGGGCGTTTTTGGATGGGTCAAATAAAGAGGTGTCTATGCCGTTTGTTATTCCCCGCATTTTATAGGAGTTTTCTCTTAGGATGTCTTCCAGAGAGTGTGCAAAAAACTCAAACATAAGCTCGTTAGAATAAGTTTCCGACACGGTTGTGAGACCATCGCACAGTACGATGGCGGTTTTCATGGCATTTATAAGACCGTCAAAGGTGCATATGTTCCGATAACTTTCGTCAACACCCAGCACTTCGGTAAGAAAAAGAGGGTCGGCTTTGCCCTGATATTCTATATTGTGTATGGTAAATACTGTACGGATTGCCTTATATTCTTCTATATGGCTGTAATGTGCCTTTAAGAAAAGAGGGATAAAGCCCGTCTGCCAATCATTTAGGTGAATAACATCGGGAACAAAGCCCAAAAGCGGAAGGCACTCGAGTACTGCCTTTGAAAAGAAGGCAAATCTCTCTCCGTCGTCGCACTGACCGTAGAGAGAGTCACGGTCAAAATAATAGTCGTTGTCTATAAAGTAGAACACAAGATCGGCTCTTTTGTTTCTGCCCACACCTGTGTTTTTGATAACCTTTTTAAACACCCCTGCGTATGCCGCCCGCCACGCCAGAGGAACATATAACCTACCCACAAACTCGGCATTTATGTCGCTGTGCTTTATAAAGCTGTAGTAAGGCAAAATCACGCTTACCTCGTTACCCTTTATTTTGGATAGTGCCTTGGGAAGAGACCCCATTACATCTCCGAGACCGCCCGATTTTACAAATGGACTGGCCTCGCTTGCGGCAAAAAGTATTTTCATATGTCTTCCTCCTATACTGTTTCGTTTTTGTGTATTATCACAGGTGAAAGCGGTGCACCCGAGAGCAGAGTACCGCTTGAAATACTGGCGTTTTTGTCTATTATGGCGTAGTTTATGGTGGCGTTTTCTAAAATGCGGCTCCCCTGCATAACAATGGAGTTTCTCACAACTGCACCCTTTTCTATTACTGCTCCGCGAAAGAGAATGGAGTTTTCCACAGTTCCCTTTATATCGCATCCGTCTGCCACAAGGCAGTCCCTTACCTTGCAGCCCGAGCGGTAGAACGAGGGAGCTTCGTCACGCACCTTTGTGCGTATTACGGCGTCTCGCCTGAAAATATCGTTTTTTATGTCCGGCTCCATAAGTTTGAAGCTGTTTTTAAAGTAAGATACTACATTGTGGTTTCTAAGTACTGCCCCTTTGAACTCATAGGCATTTATCTTGATGGCACCCAAAGCAAAGCTGGTGATGAGATAATCCTTTTCAAAGCTGTATCTTCCGCGGCTTACAAGATTTTGAATTATATCAATAAGGCGGTGTCGGTCCACTATATACATTCCCATACCCACAAGGCGGTTTTCGTTTGGCATATAGCCTATGGCAATATCATCTACAATCGAGCCTGTTTCTGTGAGAAACAAATCGGAGCTGTCGTACTCATAGTCGGCAATTGTGCGGTTGGCAACTATGGTGACATCGGCACCAGAATTTATGTGAGATAAAAGCGCCTCGCGAAAATCTATGTTGCATATTACCGTGGTATCGCACATAACCACATAGTCTGCTTTTGTGGAATTTAAAAATGTCACCGCATTTGCAAGCGCCTCAAGATTGCCTCGGTACACGGTTGTCATTCCTGTGGCAAAGGGAGGGAGTATATAGAGGTTTGCATCCTTTCTGTTTAAGTCCCATTCACCGCCGCCTCCGAGATGGTCCATAAGCGAGCGGTAGTTGTACTTTGTGATGACGCCTACTCCGGAAACATTGGAATTTACCATATTGGAAAGCACAAAATCTATAAAGCGGTACCTTGCTCCAAAGGGCATAGAAGCCACGGTGCGTTTTTTAGTAAGCTCGCCCATAGGGGTATCGTATATGTTGGAAAATATTATTCCGGTCATTTTCATTTAGGTCACTCCTTTATTGTGTTACAATTTCTCCGTCGGCAACAGTTATGTCTTTGGGCACAACCACTATGTTTTTCTTAATGCTTGATACATCCTCGTTTGTGCCCACGAGTGCGTTTTTGCCAATTGTGCAGCCTTCGCTTACTATGGAAAATCTCACAAGCGCCCCCTCTTTGACACTGGCGCCGGGCATAAGGACCGAATTTACCACTCGGGCACCCTTTTCCACAGTGCATCCTGTGGATATTACCGAGTGCTCAACGCTTCCTGCTATGGTGCACCCTTCGGACACCAGAGAGTCTGAAACGCAGGCATCTGCTGAGATGTAGCTCGACGGCAGTGCGTAGTTTCGGGCATAGATTTTAAAGGCAGGGTCCTTTAGCTCTATGGGGACGGAGCTGTCCACCAAATCCATATTGGCTTCCCAAAGACTCTCTATGGTTCCCACATCCTTCCAGTAGCCATCAAATTCGTAGGCAAAAAGCCTTTTTTCGTCTGAAAGGAGCTTAGGAATTATGTCCTTGCCAAAGTCATTTGACGAGCCTTCGGTGTGCTCATCGTCTATAAGATACTGTCTTAGTATGCTCCAATTAAACAGATATACACCCATAGATGCCTTAGTGCTCTTGGGTTTTTTTGGCTTTTCCTGAAACTCATATATGCTAAAATCCTCTCTGGTGTTCATTATTCCAAATCTTGAAGCCTCAGACAGAGGAACATCTAAAACGGCTATGGTACATTCGGCCTTTTTCTCTTTGTGGAATTTTATCATTTTGGAGTAGTCCATTTTGTATATGTGGTCGCCTGAGAGAACGAGCACATATTTTGGGTTGTAGCGGTCTACAAAACGGATGTTCTGGTAGATTGCGTTGGCAGTTCCCTTGTACCACTCGCTCTTTTTGCTTTTGGAATACGGCGGAAGAATGTGCACGCCGCCGTGGTTGCGGTTTAAGCCCCAGGGAGCGCCGTTGCCTATATATTCGTTAAGCTCAAGCGGTTGATACTGCGTCATAATTCCCACAGTGTCTATGCCGGAATTTACGCAGTTGGACAGCGGAAAGTCTATTATTCTGTACTTGCACCCGAAGGGGACGGCGGGTTTGGCATTTTTTTCGGTGAGTGTCATAAGGCGGGAGCCTTGACCGCCTGCCAGAAGCATAGCGATACATTCCTTGCTCATTGAGTTTTGATACATACTAATACCTCCTATGTTTTAAAAGACATCTACAAATCGTATCTTTTGTAAAACGACACCGAAAGTGCCGGTATGGTTATGGCGGCACTTTGGGTTTCGCCGTGCATAGAAATAGGTTTCGTTTTTGCTCTAGGAGTTCTTTCTCCTGTGCCGCCGTACTTTTTGCGACACGAGGAAAACACGCACTTTAGTACACCTTCTTTTTGGACGCCTATACGATAATTTTTTCTCGTTACGGGGCAGAAATTGCACACGGCAATTATTTCGTTTCCGTCGGAGTCAATACGCCGGTAGCTCACTACGGACTGCGAGCTGTCATCGGCACATATCCACTTAAAGCCGTCCCAGCTGTCGTCCCTTTCCCAAAGGCTTTTATTTTCAAAATAAAAGTGATTTAAATCCTTTACAAACTTATGCATTTTTTTGTGCATATCGAATTTTAAGATATCCCAATCCAACGAGGATGCATAGTCCCATTCCGAAAACTGTGCAAATTCCGTTCCCATAAAGGTTAGCTTTTTTCCGGGGTGGGACATCATATAGCCCAAAAATGTGCGGAGTGTGGCGAATTTGTCCTCATAGCTTCCGGGCATTTTACCTATCATAGAGCCTTTGCCGTGCACCACCTCGTCGTGCGAAATGGGGAGTATGAAGTTCTCCGAAAATGCATATGTGAGCGAAAAAGTGAGGGCGTTGTGCGACCCTTTGCGAAACAGTGGGTCAAGTGAGGCGTAGATAAGCATATCGTTCATCCATCCCATATTCCATTTGAAGTTAAAGCCAAGCCCCCCGTCGTGAACAGGCTTTGTTATCATTGGAAATGCGGTGGATTCCTCCGCTATCATAAGAAAGTTCGGGGTGTCTTTGAACACCGAGGTGTTGAGCCTTTTTAAAAAGTCTATTGCCTCAAGATTGTAGTTTCCGCCAAACACATTGGGACGCCAAAAGCCCGATTTTCTGCCGTAGTCGAGGTATAGCATAGAGGATACAGCGTCTAATCTTATGCCGTCTACGTGATATACATCACGCCAGAAATGGATGCTTGACATAAGAAAGCTCATAACCTCTCCCTTTCCGTAGTCAAAAATCATAGTGTTCCAGTCGGGATGCTCTCTTTTGAGTGGGTCGGAATATTCGTAGAGGCTTGTGCCGTCGAACTCGAAAAGCCCGTTTTCATCCTTGGGAAAGTGCGCACCTGTCCAGTCCAATATAACGCCCACTCCGTGTGAGTGGAGCGTGTCTACAAAAAACGCAAAATCGCTTGGGCTTCCGTAGCGTGAGGTGGGGGCGTAGTAGCCTGTAGTTTGGTAGCCCCACGACGGGTCGTAGGGGTACTCCGCTACGGGCATAATCTCTATGTGTGTGTAGCCCATTTCCTTGGCATACAGGGCAAGCTCGTATCCAAGCTCTCTGTAGGTAAGAAAAGAGCCGTCATCATGCCTTTTCCACGAGCCTAAATGCACCTCGTATATATTAACGGGCGAGGTGTAGGGAGGGGTTTTGTCTCTTTTCTTTATATATTCACTGTCGTGCCACTCATATTCATCGAATGGGTAAATTTTGCTTGCGTTGTCGGGTCTTGTGCAGGTGTGAAATGCATAGGGGTCGCTTTTTAAAACCCTTTGTCCGTTTTTTTGGGTAACGAGAAATTTGTAGTTGTCATACACCTTGGCGTTTGGGCAGTATGCTTCCCAGATGCCATATCCTATGTGTGTCATAGGATTTTCCTCGCCTCTCCAGCTGTTGAAGTCGCCCGACACCTCCACACTTCTCGCACAGGGTGCCCACACCCTTAATACAAAGCCGTTTTTGTGGCGGTGGCAACCCAGATATTCGTAGGCACGGGTACAAAAGCCGTCTTTAAATGAATTTAAAAAAGCATCAAGATAAGTCTTGTCCGATTTCATAATATGTTATCTCCTTAATGTTTTTTGTTTTTAGCGTACGAGCATATTTAGTATATGTAAAAAGCAAAAATTTCTTATAGCCAATATTATGCAAATCACCCATTAAAAATACTTTAAAAATTATCAAAAACATTGACTTTTATAAATTTTTTTTATATAATTGGCAAAAGTAAATTTTCGGGGAGGAATTTGTGTGGTATACAAATCTTTAGATGAGCTTATAGGCTCAACGCCCTTGATGGAGCTTACAAATATAGGGAGCGGAATATACGCAAAGCTCGAGTTTTTTAACCCTGCAGGTTCTATAAAGGACAGAGCAGCAAAATATATGATAGAGGATTTTGAAAAAAAAGGAATGCTTAAAAAAGGCTCTGTAATAATAGAGCCTACAAGCGGAAACACAGGCATAGGACTTGCATCCGTTGCTGCAGCCAAGGGCTACAAGGTGATAATTGTGATGCCCGACACAATGTCTAAAGAGCGCAGAGTGCTTATGAGCGCTTATGGTGCATCTGTTGTGCTTACAGACGGCAAAAAGGGTATGGCAGGCGCCATTGAAGAGGCAGACAGATTAAATAAAGAAATAGAAGGAAGCATTGTTCTAGGTCAGTTTGTAAATCCTGCCAATCCAAAGGCGCACTACGAGACAACCGCAAAGGAGATATACGAGGATTTAAACGGCGATGTGGACATCTTTGTGTGTGCAGTAGGCACCGGAGGGACAATCTCGGGCGCAGGAAGATATTTAAAAGAAAAAAACCCGCTTATACGGGTTGTGGGAGTTGAGCCGCAAAGCTCTGCGGTGCTCTCGGGCAAAAAGCCAGGTCCGCACAAAATACAGGGCATTGGTGCAGGCTTTGTAACCGAGATAACAGATACCTCGGTTATAGATGAAATTGTGACGGTAACAGATGAAAAGGCCTATGAATATGCAAGACTTATTGCAAAAAAAGAGGGACTGCTTGTTGGCATATCCTCGGGTGCGGCACTTTGTGCGGCAGTTAAGGTTTCTGAAAGAGAAGAAAATAGGGGTAAGAAAATTGCAGTGATTATGCCCGACGGCGGTTCGAGATATTTGTCCACAGATCTGTATGAAGAGAAGTAGGATGAAGAATACTTTTGCTCTTACGGATTGCGAGTCTGTCTGGAATGCTGTCGAAATGTAAAACTCTGTGCGGAGGTTATACTAATGGATAACAAAATACAAGTATTTGAAAATAAAAAAATAAGAACAGTCTGGAATGAAGAAGCGCAAGAATGGTATTTTTCTGTTGTTGATGTGTGTGAAGTGTTGAGCGGTACGGATAATCCAAGACGATATTGGAGCGACTTAAAACGCAAATTGGCTTCTGAGGGGAGTGAACTGTACGAAAAAATCGTACAGTTGAAAATGACTGCTGCGGATGGCAAAAAAAGGCTTACCGCTGTGGCTGATACAGAACAACTTCTTCGCATTATCCAGCCTATTCCCTCTCCCAAGGCAGAACCATTTAAAATGTGGCTGGCACAGGTTGGCAGAGGTCAGTGCAACAGAAATTTCAAAGACAGACAACCCTACTACATTTGAGGAAAATAAAAACGTTGCTAAAAAGGGCGGCGAAATAGCGGGACAAGCTCGAAAAAATATAGAAAATTCTACCGGAAAATCAGTCATAACTTCAAAGAATGCCACTGAACTAAATCAGATAGTAGTTGATTTGGTTGAGGGTATTGAAGAAAACAAAGAATAATTTTACATAAAATATGCACCCCAAAAGTGTCTGGCTTTTGGGGTGCATATTGCTATGCCTTGAAACGCTTATTCTACTTTTTCTTCTATAAGCTCAATTGCTTTTTGAAGCTGTATATCTGTAGATTTGTCATACACATAATCATCATCTACAGCCCAATTTACCTCGTGGTGAGGCTCAATGCCTGTTCCGTTTATGCAAACACCGCTTGGGGTGTAGTATCTTGCGGTTGTTAGCTTGAGTGCTGCACCGCTGTCTAATTCGTATATAGACTGGACAAGGCCCTTTCCGTAGGTGGTTTTGCCTATGAGAACGGCTTTTTTGTGGTCCTTTAATGCACCTGCGAGAACCTCGGAACCGCTTGCGCTATTTTCGTTTATGAGGATATACATAGGAAGCTCCACACAGGTTTTGCCCGATGAAAACTCCTGATTTTCCATTCCTTTGCCCTTTATGGTGAGGATGTTGCCCTCGGGGAGCAGAAGGTCTGCAATATCCACTACAGATGTAAGAAGACCGCCGGGGTTATCCCTTAAATCTATTATAAGAGCCTTGGCTCCGTTTGACACTACAGTATTTAGGTGTGTGCGGAAGCTCTCGTTGGAATCCTCGGTAAACTGATAGAGTCTGATGTAGCCTATATCGCCCTCTAAAAGCTCGCTCTCAACCACGGGGATATCCACATTGGAGCGGACAACCTCAACATCCATCGTCTTACCGTCTCTTGATATTGTGAGCACAACGGGGTCCTCTTTGGCGGTGCGGATGGCGTTGGTTGCTTTGGAGAGGTCTTCTCCTGTAAAGGAGACGCCGTTTATCCTTTCGATAAAGTCGCCAGGCTCAATGAGTGCCTTTTGTGCAGGAGAGTTGGGATATACCGCCTCTACCCTTATTTTATTGTCGGTATTTGATATTTCCACGCCTATACCCTTGTAGCTTCCCGACATATCCTCGGAAAACGAGAGGTATTCAGCTTTGGTGTAGTATTCGCTGTACACATCGCCCAGTGCCCCTACATAGCCCTTTATGGCACTGTCTGTGAGAAATTGGCTGTCGGCGTCTTCATAGTAGTTCTTTTCTATGAGGTTTTTAACACGGTACAAATCGTCCTTGGACGAAACAAAACCTCCGCCTCCCAGAGAGTCAAAAAACTCAAACAAAGAGGGGGCAAGGATGTACGCACCAAGGTACATAGCCGATGTTACAAGAAAAGTTATAAATACTATGGCAAAGGTGTTTCTTTTTTTCATATAGTCACAACCTTACAAGTCAAAAATTTTGTAGGGGGCAGTCACTCGCCCCCTACATTTTATAATTTAAATATATGTGTATTCTTTTCGATTAGTACAAATATGCATTGGGGTCGGTGTGCGAGCCGTTTTTTAACACCTCAAAGTGAACATGAGGTCCTGTAGACATACCGGTGGAGCCGCACTTGGCTATAACCTGACCTCTTGTAACCTTTTGTCCTGCCGACACCAAAAGAGAGCTGCAGTGTGCGTACAGTGTGGTAAGGCCGCCGCCGTGGTCTATAACCACATAGTTACCGTAACCGCCCGAATTCCAGCCGGATATGAGCACTGTGCCGTCTGCTGCGGCGTATATATTTGTGCCCATAGCAGCACCTATGTCTATACCGCTGTGGGTCTTGACCTTGCCTGTTACGGGGTGAACTCTTGTTCCGTAGGGCGAGGTAATGTAGGTAGAGGTGCTAGGCCATGCGAATTTGCCGCCTGTGTAGGAGCCTGATGAGCCTTGAGTAAGCCTGCGGATTTCTTCTCTTGCTGCTGCCTCTGCTGCTTCCTGAGCCTTTAAGGCTTTTTCGTACTGTGCTATATCTGACATAAGCGAGTCTATTAATCTCTGGCTTTGAGCCTGTTTTTCTTTAAGAACTGCCATCTGCGAATCTGCCTCGCTCTTTAAAGCACCAAGGCGGTCGGATTCTTCTTTAAGTTCATTTCTTATTGCCTCAACTTCTGCGGCGTATTCTTTGAGCTCGTTTAATTTGCCGTTGTCGTAGTCGGCAATTTCCTTTACAAGAGAAATTCTTGTAAGAAAATCCGAAAACGACTGGGCGTGTATAAGAATTTCCAGATAGGACACAGTTCCTTTTTCCAAAAGGAGCTTTGCTCTTTCGCAGTAGCCCTCGTACTGTCTGTCGCATTCTGCCTGTGCCTCTTGAAGCTCGGCGTCTTTTTCGGCAACCTTTGCCTCAGCTTCTGCCACATCGGCATTTATGGAGTCCACAACGATTTGCTGAGCTACAACCTCTTTGTCGATGGCGTTGTATTGTGCCATAGCGTTTTGCTTTTTTATATTAGCGTCGTTAATCTGGTCTTTGATTTCGTTTTGCTTTTTTATGGAATTATCTATTTTTTGCTGAGCAGTTTCGGCGTTTGCACGAAACGCGGGCACTGCAGAGAGGATGCTCACTCCCAGAAATGCCGCAAGGCAGATAATTGCCATAACTTTTTTTAGTATAGTATGTTTTGCCATATATACCTCCTGTGTGTTACACCTTTAAGTACTTTCTTACAGAGAAAGCACTGCCCATAGCCCCTATTACAGCGCCAAGCCCCAGATATGAAAGGGCAAAAATCTTCCATATGCTTCCAAAGGGAAGAAGGCTTATAAATTGAATTGCGGACATGTCGGTTCCTACTGCTGAGTGGAGAGCCGTATAGATGGATTGTGTAGCAAAGAATGCAATACAAGCCGAAATAAGCCCCACTATGATGCCCTCTATAATGAAGGGCCATCTTATATACGAATCTGTAGCACCTACATATTTCATAATGTTTATTTCTCTTCTTCTGTTGTGTACGGTTAGCTTTACAGTGTTGGATATTATAAATATGCTCACAATCATAAATGCAAGTATAATCCAGAAGGAGAAGTTGCGGACGGTGTGTCTTAAGGTGTTTATAAACGATACTATATCGTCACCGCTTTCAACTCTTTCTATACCGTCTATTTCCATAAGTGCTTTGGAGATTTTGTCGGTATTGGATATGTCGTCCACCGTTACATTGAAGGCATCTGAAAGAAGGTCCTCGGGAAGACCGCTGAAAGAGAGCCTGTCCTCCTCGGACATATCATCTTTTATCTTTTTAAATGCCTCTACACCGTTTTCGTATATAACATCCTCTGTGTAGGATATTCTTCTTATTTGCTCTTCTATTTCGTTTAGTCTGTTTTCGTCTCTTGCCTCGTCGGTGATGTATGCCTTAACCTGACAGGCATCGGCAATATCCTCGCTCATGCTGTTTACATTGAGTGTTACCACAAGGAAAACGCCCAGCATTATAAGGCACGAGGTAACAACTACCATAGATGCCACGGTCATAAGACCGTTTCTTAGCATTCCCGAAAGGGCTTCGCCTATAAATCTGCGTATATTTCTAATCCACATATGCGTAACCACCCTTTTCTTCGTCTCGTGTAATGGTACCCTTTTCTACCACTATTACACGCTTTTGCATCTTGTTTACGATGTTTTCGGCGTGGGTAGCCATTACAACGGTTGTGCCTCTTCTGTTGATGTCCTCTAATATGTCCATTATTTCCTGTGCTGTTTCGGGGTCCAGGTTACCTGTGGGCTCGTCGGCTATAAGCACAACGGGGTTGTTTACGATTGCTCTTGCAATCGCCACCCTCTGCTGTTCTCCGCCCGAGAGCTGTCTTGGATACATCTTTGCCTTGTGGGCAAGTCCCACCATAGAGAGAACTGCAGGAACATTCTTGCGGATTTCCTTGCCCGAAGCTCCTACGATTTCCATGGCGTATGCCACATTTTCCTGAACTGTTTTGTTGGGAAGAAGACGGAAATCCTGAAACACCACTCCGATTGTACGGCGGAAATACGGCACTTCCTTTCTGCGTAGGTCGCACACATCAATTCCGTTTATCATAAGAGAGCCTTCGGTTACATCTTCTTCTTTCATTATAAGTTTGATTATGGTAGATTTACCTGCGGCACTGCTTCCTACAAGAAACACAAATTCGCCCTTTTCTATATGAAAAGAAACACCGTTTAACGCAGGAAAACCGTTGTCATAAATCTTTGTAACGTTGTCAAAAAGAATCAAGGTTTTTCCTCCTAACCTTTTGAGTTTAGAGCTTAATTGTATTGGACCTTAAGTATTTATTGACCATCATAGCAACTTTAAATATTATAGCCTGGTCAAATATTCTAAGGTCGAGCCCTGTAATCTTTTGTATTTTATCGAGTCTGTAAACAAGTGTGTTTCTGTGTACATAGAGCTGTCTTGATGTTTCGGAAACATTTAAGTTGTTTTCAAAGAATTTCTGGATGGTGAATATAATCTCCTGATCCAAGTCGTCTATGGAGCCTTTTTTGAATACTTCGGTAAGGAAGAGCTCGCAAAGAGTGGTGGGGAGCTGGTAGATGAGTCTGCCTATTCCAAGGTCTTCGTAGCTTAAGATGTGCTTTTCGTCATCGAACACCTTGCCCACCTCAAGAGCTACACGGGCTTCCTTGTAGGAACGGGCTATTTCCTTTACATTGTTTACAATGGTGCCTATGCCCACAACTGCATTGGACATAACCTCGGTGTTTATGTTGTCGCATATGCTCTTTGCAATACTTTGAAGCTCGCCCAGTGCGGGGTCTTCTTCAAATTCCTTTACAAGAGCTACATTGTTTTCGTCTATGCTCACAATGAGGTCTGTCTGCTTGTTGGGGAACATATTTTCCACAAGCTCAAGAACGGAGAAGTCGGAAATACGCTCCGTCTGGACAAGAAATACAACACGCTTTGCCTCTATTGCTATATGAAGCTCTGCCGCCTTGGCAAGAATGTCTCCGGGGAGAATGTTGTCAAGAAGGAAGTTCTTTATAAAGTTAAGCTTGTCGTGTTTGTCGTCATAGAGCGATTTTACCGAAGAAAAGCTCACCTGAAGTATGTCGGAGTAGTTGCGTGCCAGTGAGTCGTCGCCTTTTACGAAAATGATGTATTCAATCTTGCCCATATTCACAATGGGCTTGTAGGTAAAACCATTGTAGGTAAAGGTATCGGTGTTGTCTGCGGTAAAGGAGAGAACACACTCTAAATCGCTGCTGCCTATGCAGGCATCATTTGAGGAGACAACAAGACCGCTGTCTGTGATGATTCCCAAATCGCGATTCATAACCTCTTTCATCTGGTGAGCCATTTGCTGAAAAAATCTCACATTCATCTAATTCACCTCATAAAATACTATAGATAAGTACATTTTACAGTTTTTTCGGGGATTTTGCAATAAATTACGCCTCGAATGTATGTTTGTTACAAAAAAGCAAACTTAAACGGCTGTGTTTTGTGCAATATTCACAAAGAAAATCTCGCATAAATAAAGCAAGTCCTAATATAATGTAGAAAGGAGATGATGGAAGTGTCTTTTGTGACTTTGGTGGGATATCTACTTGGCATACTTATTGTGTTTGTTATTTCGGGATTTTTCTTAAAGCCGATAAAATTTATTCTTAAGCTTGCACTCAACAGCCTTTTGGGAATGGGTGCAATATACATAATAAACTATCTTTTTACAGGCTTTGGCATACATATAGGCTTAAACCCCGTAACCGCAGTGGCAGTGGGTGCACTGGGAGTTCCGGGAGTTATACTCATACTTCTTTTGCAGATTTTTTACTAAAAATGCAACCTTTTTATGAAAAATATGGTATTATAAGTAGATGAGTTAGTATCCAAAATGGGTTTGGATAATATACAAAAGGAGAGTGATTTTATGAAAAGATGTCTTATAGTTATGTTGTGCATTATAATGTGCTCTTCGCTTGTTCTGGCAGACACAGGCACATCGAAAGATATGGAAAATGCTCTTTTGGCGGTAAAGCAAAAGGTAGATGTGCCCTCTGACCTTACAAGCTTTTACCCTGCCTCTCGGGATGAGCAAGGGCGGACAAGCTATAGCTTTGTGTGGCAAAACGAGGACGGCACAAAGAGCCTTGAGATTACTTCGGATGCACAGGGCAGAATACAAAGATACTATTTCTTTGACAATTCGCTTAAAAGCACAAAGAAGCTCACCAAACTCTCCAAGGACGACATACTGGGCTTTGCAGGGGAATTCATACAAAAAACCATTCCCGAAACGCTAAAGAAAAGCGACACTCTGGTGTATGAAAAAGATTCGTGGACTGTAGAAAACTTAAGCTATACCCTCGCATACAAGCGTATGAGAGAGGGGATTGAGGTAAAAAACAACGGTCTTACACTTCGCATAGGGGTGTGTGATGACATAGCGTATGTAAAGAGTATGAATCTTACCTATGATTACGACTGTGAGTTTGAAGACAGCACCATAGAGCTTGAAAGCTTTGAAAAAGCTTACAGAAGCGTCTTTCCCGAAGAGCTTATATACAAGGACGAATATAGTGCAAAAGGGGACAGGAGCACTGTGCTTGTGTACCGCTTTAAAGACTCCGAGGCGGGATATATCCTTGCATCCACAGGCGAAAAGGCGGTGGAGGACACAGACGATATCTATTTTGACTCTGCAGACAAAGAGGCGGCAGGAAACGGAGCTATGAGAGACGATGTCTTAAGCGAAAAGGAAAGACAGGAGCTTGAAAAGGTAGAAGGACTCATAGGTCAGGCCGAGGCAGAGAAGATTTTAAAGGGTTTGCCGTATGTGAAATTTGAAGACAGCCTTATAAAAGAAAGCTACGATATATATGTAAGAAATAAAAGCTATGTGGTGTCTGTTGGTTACAGAAACGCTGATGGCGACAGATATCTTTCCGCTTCGTTTGACGGGAAGACGGGAAGGATACTTAGCCTGTACAACAAGGTTCCCTACACCGAAAGTGCCAAAGACAGTCCCGACGAGACAAAAAAGAACGATGCTGTTAAAAAGATGGACGAGTTTCTCGGCGTTGCCGCATCGGGCACACTCTCTGAGTTTAGAGAAAATCCGCTCCAGACCTCAGGCGTCCGCATAAACCGTGATTTTGACAGAGAGGTAAACGGCATCCGCTACATAAATGACGGGATAAATGTGAGCTTTGACACATCTTATGATATGATAACAAGCTTTAATTTGGATTATGACGAAGGTGCAGTTTTCGCTTCGCCCCACGGTATTGCGACAGAGGATGAGGCATATGAGGAACTTCTTAGCATAGCACCCATAAAAAAGGAATATATGAAAACAAACGGAATTTTTAGGGTGTGCTACACACTGTCTGTAAGACTTCCTGAGATAGATGCTTTTACCAAAGAGAGATATCCCTTGGAAAGCACAGATAACAAGGACTATAATTACACCGATATCGACGGACACTGGGCAGAGGAAAAGATAGAAAAGCTCGCTGAAATACAAATAGGCTATGAAGGGGAGACACTGCGTCCTGATGATGAGGCTACGCAGTATGACCTTTTGAGGCTTTTTGCAGCAGGCATACGCTACAGATACTATCTGGACTATGACGAAGATAATCTTTATTCCATTTTAGAAAGCGAAAATGTGATATCAAAGGATGAAAAAAGTCCTCAAAGCCCTGTAACAAGAGAGGATGCCTTTATGTTTATGGTAAGGCTCGACGGTCTTTCAAAGGTGGCAGAGCTAGACGGTATATTCAAGGTGGACTATATAGACTGCGAGGATATATCTAAGGATAAAATCGGCAGTGCCGCAATTCTTACCGGTATGGGCATAATTTCGGGAGACGGCTCTGCGCTCCGCCCAAAAGACAATATAACAAGGGCAGAGGTAATGGTGATGATTTATAATTATATGGCAAGGTAGGGGAAAGACCGCAAGGGGAGCCAGCAGCTGCTCCCCTTGCATCCCCAGCCGTCCGCTGTGAAATATGCAGGGAAATCAAAACTAAAAAGCCAAAGGCTAATCGTCGTTGCGGACGCGAGTATTTACTCGCTTGTCCTCACTAAACGGCAAATGTATAAGGGAACTAAAATATTACATTTGCCGTTTCCG
>JAZNFW010000128.1:0-1887 GCA_045576175.1 Clostridia bacterium
CATATTAAAATCTATTTACAAAACGCACAACAAATTTGTAAACATGAACTATCTAACCAAAAACAAAAAGCTCCGCCTTGAAATATGCAGGAATAAGAAAGCAAAAAGAAAAAGCCAAAGCTATCGGAAACGGCAAATGTAATTTTTAAGTTCCCTTATACATTTGCCGTTTAGTGAGGACAAGCGGGCAAATGCCCGCGTCCGCAACGACGATAAGGCTTGGCTTTTTTGTTTTGATTTCTCTGCATATTTCACAGCGGACGGGGTGGGGCGTGGGGCGGCACCTGCAGGACGCCCCACAAAAATTTAAAAATTAATTTCTTTATTGGCGTTGAGGCACTTATTAAAAAATAAAGTTAAACCTCTTCAGCTATCCGAAACAACAGTTTCCTCTCCAAGAGATATAAACCTCTCTTCTGCATCCTCTCGAATCTTTTTAAGATGTTCTATAACATCTGTAATTTTTCCAAACAATTCATAATACAACTTTTTATAATCTTCCATTTGCATTTCTCCTTTTGATTTTATTATAAATTAAAAAATGCGCCGGCTCTGCGCCGGCGCACGAAAAATGCACAGCTCTGATTTGTCGCCAAACAATTCCTAACACCTATAGAGGATGCTAAATGAGCTTGCACTTTTACCGAAATGGGTATAATGCAACCTCTATAAATGCGTTATTGAAATTGTTTGGCTAAATTAATGTTATCATAATATCATATAAAAGCCAATCGCGAAGAATGTCGCATTTTGTAATACAAAAAACAAAGGACGGATGTTTCCATCCGCCCCAAAAAATTTTATTAATTTTCAAAACCACTTTTTCTGTATCTTATAAGCGCCACTACGGAAGAAACCATATTAAAGCTCTCGCACAGTATTCCGCCAAGACTGAAATTTATTATATTATGTACAATCCACGCAGGCGACATAAGAGACACCTGGAAATAGCGGATATGCCTACTGTTGCCCTTCCACATAAGGCCGCTCATTACAACAAGTGTTATGTACGGCAAAAATGCTATAAATATGCCAAACCAGTCGCCCCAGATAAGATACGCCGAGAACACAAAGCAAGCTGTGTAGAGCAAAACAACAAAAATAAGTTTCCATTTCTTTTTGTCCTCTTTTGAAAACAAAAGTCCCCTCACAAGATTTGTAAGGTTAAAGAATGCTCCCGCATAGGCAAAAATCATAAGAAAGTTTACAAAGAACATAAAGCTTCCTATGCCCTGAAGCAAAAAGAAATTTCTATTCTTCTTGCACTGGAACGAGTAAACTATAATTACCAGTCCCACAAGCCCGAAGATTTGAGCAATTATATCTCTTGTTCCCATAATCTTCTCTCCTTTTTGGAATTGTATTTACCTTGTCTGTCCGTTACCTTTTACCACATATTTGTAGCTTGTTATTTCCTTAAGTCCCATAGGACCTCTTGCGTGAAGCTTTTGGGTGCTTATGCCTATTTCTGCACCAAAGCCGAATTCAAATCCGTCGGTAAATCTTGTGGATGCATTTACATACACTGCCGCCGCATCTACAAGAGCTGTAAAAAGCTCTGCTGCCTTCTCGTCCTCGGTAACTATGCACTCAGAATGCATAGAGGAATATTTTGTAATGTGCTCTATTGCCTCGTCTACACTGCCAACTGTACGCACGCTTATTGCATAATCTAAAAACTCTGTGGCAAAATCCTCATCCGTCACCTCACGGACGCACTTTAGCTTACCTAAAAGGTCCTTTGATGCATACACCTTAACGCCTTTTTCCGCAAAAATGCCATCTAATGCCTTGCAAAACTCATCTGCTATGTCCTTATGAATTAATAGAGACTCTATTGCGTTGCACACAGAGGGTCTGCTTGTTTTGGCGTTAACCGCTATATCC
>JAZNFW010000129.1:0-1593 GCA_045576175.1 Clostridia bacterium
TGACCTTGTATTATTTGCCGATAGGGGCGATGTATCGGACTGGGCAAAGAGATATGTAGAGGGTGCATATGTACTCTCTATAATAAATGGTGTCACATCCAACACCCTGGCACCCAAGGCATCTGCCACAAGAGCAGAGGCTGCAACAATAATCCGCAGACTCTTAAAGCAGGATGGCGTGGGTAAGAGTTTAAAGATTCTTTCCATAGGCACCAGCTACAGTGTTGACTCTATGGAATATCTCTATCAGATAGCAGAGTTCTATGGCTACGATAATGTTGTGCTTGGCATTATGTATATAGCGGGTGCACCTCTTTCGCAGCAAAGCGGCGTTATTGAGAGAAACGAAGCAAAATATACATACTACAAGAATACCACAGGTAAGTGGACAAACTCTCCCGAAAGAGTTATAAGTGACGGCTTGCTTGATGAAGACTGGAATTATGTTGTTCTTCTGCATGGTGCCGGACAGGGAGGCCAGAGCGATAGGTATGAGCCTTACCTTAGTAATATTACAAAGTATGTAAAGGATAACTGCACCAACAAGAAGGTTAAAATCGCTTGGTGTATGACATGGGCAAATCAGCACGGCAGCACATCGGATAACTTCAAAAAATACTACAATTCAGACCAGATGTATATGTACGAGCAGGTTGTTAGTGCAACCAAAGCAATGGTTGTGCCTCACAAGGATATTTCCTACATAATCCCCACAGGCACAGCTATCCAGAATGCAAGAACAAGCTACCTTGGAGATAACCTCACAAGAGACGGATATCATCTTGACTTAAATATCGGAAGATACATAGCCGCTCTTTCGTGGTTTACTACTCTTACAGGAACTCCCATAGACGACATAACTTATGTTCCAAACGAGGTCCTTATTCCGGAAGTTAAGCGTGAGCTTGCCAAGGAGTCAGTAACAAACGCCATAAAAACCCCCTGGAATATAACACAGTCGCAATATACAGTAGCGCCCTAAAAACAATATGAGCAAAACAATGATGTTTTACCATAATTATTGCGATGAAATTTTTTGGAGGGTAAAATTATGAAAAGAATCATTTCGCTATTTTTAGCAGTAGTTCTTTGTGTGTCTCTTTTTGGCACTGTGACTGTTGCAAATGCACAGGATAAAAAGACTTTTGCTGATATCGAAGGGCATTGGGCACAGGCAGATATCGAATATATGGCGCAAAAGGGCATAATTAACGGTGTAAGCGAAACCGAATTTGCTCCCGCACGCACTATTACAAGAGCAGAATTTCTTGCACTTGTTGTTCGTGTAGTAGGTGTAACAGAACATCCCTACACCAATGCATATGCCGATGTGGCGGCAACCGACTGGTATGCAAAAACCGTACAGACAGGTAAGAATATGGGTATAATAGACCCCGCTATGACTTCTGACGGCAACTTTAACCCCACAGCACATATAACAAGAGAGGAAATGACCTCTTTTATAGTTCGTGCATATGAAACAAAGACAAGAACACAGGCTCCCAAGGGTGATATAGTTATGTTCAAGGACAAAGGCGAAATCGCTTCCTGGGCAGTAAGATATGTTGAAGGTGCGTATGCTATGGGTATCAT
>JAZNFW010000130.1:0-16068 GCA_045576175.1 Clostridia bacterium
GTGGATGCGAGCCGGCTTTCAATTAATTATCTTCTATGTGCAGACTTCTGTATTCGCTTGGTGACATACCAATGTATTTTCTGAAAAGTCTGCTGAAAGTTTTTGCAACAGGTATTCCAACCATCTGTCCAACCTCACCGATTGGATAAGCCTTATTTTCCAGCAGTTGTACCGAAACACTTATCCGGTGAGAGTTAAGGTAGTCGTGAAATGTCATATTTGTAATAAATTTAAAAAGTCTGCAAAAAGCTCTCGTCTCATATCCAACATGTTGCGATGCACGCTCAAGGGTTATTTCCTCATTGTATTTTTCATGCACCAGGTCAAATGCTTTTTGGATTTTTAAGTATCTGTCGAGATTCTTTTTCTTCCTGTCAATTTGCTCTTCCATAGGCACGTATCGTACTATCATAGCAAATATTTCGTACAAAAATCCCTGAATTGCCCAGTCGGAGCCTTCCTTTCGCCACATATATTCTTTGTAAATTCGTTTAAGAGGCTTTTCCAGACGGCTTCTGTAGGGGCATTCTTCGCCCGGAGTAAGAAGACACTTGGAAAATTTCTTGGATGCAAAATCGTGGTATTTTGACCCCAAAAATTGTGAGCCGAACTCAAGCACCAAAGCGGTGGAAGAGCTGTCCATATTTATCTGGTGCATAGCCAGACTGCTTATAAAAAGTATAGAGCCTTCTGTGAGGTGATATTCTGTACCCTCAACAGTAGCCTTTACCTCGCCCCGCACACAATACAAAACTTCAATTTCGTTGTGGCAGTGCGAGGAATATGAAGTGTGAACGCACGAAACAAAATATGGGTTTTCGCCAAGTAAAAGTTTTTGATATTCCATTTCGCACCTCCTTCTAATTCTATATTGTATCATTTACAAAAAACAAAATCAATATTTAAAAAATCTTTTATCGAAACTTGAAAAAATTGCTTTTATAAAGTATAATAATTATTGTGGATATGTGTTTTTTAAAAGAAACTAAATAATATAAAATTCAAAAACTTGAGTTTAGCGGGGTGTAAAATGAAAGATTATATACACAAAGTTAACTATTACGAAACCGACAAAATGGGAATAACGCACCATTCAAATTATGTAAGATGGATGGAAGAAGCACGGATAGATTTTCTGGAGCAAATAGGGTTTAGCTATGTAAAAATGGAGGAAGACGGAATAATCTCTCCTGTAATCTCTCTTGAATGCGACTACAAAAATCCCACTACCTTTGGCGATTTAGTATCTATCAAGGTTGATATAGAGGATGTTGGGGCAGTAAAACTCAAAATCAAATATAGTATTACAAAATGCGGCACCGGTGAATTGGTTCTTATGGGACGAACAACGCACTGCTTTGTAAATAGCGGGGGCAGACCTATTGCGTTAAAAAAGAATTTTCCCGAATTTGAACGAAAACTAAAAGAATTTATCACACAAAAAGAGTAAAATAAAATCCCGTTTTCTTGATTTTGGTTTTACATCACGATAAAATCAAATTATAAATTATACATCAAATGATAACAAACGCGATAATACAAAAAGGAGAAATAATATGAGAAAAAAACTTCAGGACAAAATGTTTGAGATAAGCTATCTTTTTGAACTCTTTATCTCTGTGATTGTAGGTCTTGCCATAGTTATTCTTTCGGTACGCTTGGTCATTGAAACCTTTGGTCAGTCGGTTTACCTCGGCGGTGTGGATTCGCTTGTAAAAATCTTAGACGAAGCAATAATACTTGCAATCGGTGCCGAGCTTATCAAGATGCTCTGTAAGCATACTCCCGAAACCGTTATAGAGGTTTTGGCTTTTGCTCTTGCCCGTCAGCTTATTGTAGGTCATGCCAAACCTTGGGAAAATCTCATCACAGTGCTGGCTATTGCTGTACTGTTTTCTATAAGAAGATTTCTTTTAAAGCGTCACGATATGGTTGAGACTCCCGAGGGGCTTGTAAATGTTGATGACACAAAAAAAGAAGAATAATACCAAAAGGAATTATATCAAAAGGAGAAATATATGATAGAAACAATAGTTGGAAACATAAATAATGCACTTTATACTTATATTCTCATAATTATGCTCATAGGCTGTGGGTTGTATTTTACTGTAAGGACAAAATTTGCACAGTTTAGACTCTTTGGTCAGCAGATAAAATCCGTAACCGACAAGCCACAGGATAAAAAGGGAGTTTCTTCTTTTCAGGCTCTTATGGTTTCCACGGCTTCAAGAGTAGGAACGGGAAACATCATAGGAGTGTCTACCGCAATATGTCTTGGCGGATTTGGCTCTGTTTTTTGGATGTGGGTTATAGCAATCATAGGTGGAGCATCTGCTTTTATAGAGAGTACTCTTGCACAAATTTACAAGCGGAAAGGCCCCGACGGATGGTACGGCGGACCTGCGTATTATATCGAAACGGCTTTAAAATCCAGAAGTATTGCAGTGCTGTTTTCTGTTGTTCTTGTGCTCACATACGGCATAGGCTTTAATATGCTTGCATCATATAACCTGCAATCCACTTTTTCGTCATATGATTTTTACAATCCCACCTATACGCCGTGGGTAATCGGCTTGATTCTTGCTCTTCTTGTAGGCTACTGCCTCTTTGGCGGTGGCAAAAGAATTGCCAATGTAACCAGCCTCTTAGTTCCTGTTATGGGTGTTGCATATATCCTTATTGCAATTGTTATAGTTGTTATGAATATATCATCGCTTCCATCTGTTATGTCCAGAATTTTTTCGGAAGCCTTTGATGCAAAGGCAATATTTGGCGGTTTTAGCGGCTCCTGCGTTATGTATGGAATAAAGAGGGGACTTTTCAGCAACGAGGCAGGTGTGGGCTCTGCTCCAAATGCTTCTGCGTCAGCCGAGGTTTCGCATCCTGTAAAACAGGGGCTTGTACAGATTTTGTCGGTTTTTATCGATACACTTTTGGTCTGCTCGGCAACTGCTTTTATGTGTATGTGTTCGGGCGTAGAACCCACCAAGGAGCTTTCCGGTGCACCCTATGTACAGATGGCATTAAAATCCACCTTGGGTAGTTTTGGACCTGTTTTTATAACAGTAGCTATGATTCTCTTTGCCTTTACAACTCTTTTGGGGAATCTCTACTATGTTGACCAGAGTCTTTTCTTTATGATGAAGAAAAAGCCGGGCAAATGCGCTCTTTACACATATTATGTGGTAGCATCGCTTATTATTTTCGTTGGTGCGGGGCTTAGTGCAGATTTACTCTGGAGTCTTGCAGATATCACGATGGGAGTTATGGCACTTATAAATATTCCTGTAATACTTATTTTGGGTAAGTATGCACTAAGAACTCTTAACGACTACGAGAAAAAGCTAAAATCAGGTAATAAGCTCACCTTTAGGACAGCCGATATCGATTTGCCACATGAGGTGGATTGCTGGAAGTAATATGCCGTAGATAGCTTGTGAAGCGTAGTTTGTTGTTATTGGAGGAAATATAAAATGGCTAAGAAAAATCTTGCTGTAATTGGTGGCGGAGTTATATCAGGTCGATATTTGCCTGCTCTTCGAGGGAGCAAATCCTATGAGCTTTGCGCGTTGTGTGATATAAACCCCCACTGCAAATCAAGAAACCTCTATAAAGATGTGCCGTTTTACGATGACCACTTGAAGATGCTTGATGAAACAGTTATAGACACCGCAATTATTTCGTCACCTCCTGCCACTCATTTTCGTATGGCAAGTGAACTGTTAAGCTTAGGAGTGAATGTACTTCTTGAAAAACCCATGTGTGCGGATTTTGAAAGTGTCGACAAGTTGTACAAATTGGCAGAACTTACAAAAAAAGATGTAATATGTCTTTTCCACTGGCGGTATGCTGACGAGGTAAAGTTTCTCAAAGAATATGTTAAAGGCAGAAACATCAAGAAAATCAAAACACATATTTGTGATAATTACTGTCAACCTGACACACTAAATATCAAAAAAGAATGTCTGGGCCTTTTGGGAGCTTGGTACGACAGTGGAGTAAACGCTCTTAGCTATATTGATTTACTTATAGAAATTGATAACGCCACACTGAAATCTTTAGAATTAATAAATGATGACAAAAGCGGACTCCCTGTTTTTGTAAAAAAGGTTTATTTGTGTGATGGTATCGAGATAGAGATTGTAGTAGATTGGCGCTACGATACAAGAGAAAAAACCTCTGTAATAACTTTTGATGATGGAGAAATTACGGTTTCTCACACAAATCAGACTGTAGTTTGTGATGGAAAAGAGATATTCAATTCCCCTGCAGAAGACAGACTGGAAAGCCACTACCTTAATATGTTAGGTGATAAATTCTTTAAAGAAGATAACGAAGAAATTACAAAAAGAATTCATAAGGTACTTTTTAAGGAGAACTAATGATGAAGAATAAACCATTAGATAAGGTTAAATTTTTAATAGGCGAAACATTTGTTATATTTCTTGTAGTTATGGGCTTTCTCTTTATATACAGAGGAGGGGTTGAGGAGATACTGAGCGTTATTATCGGTCTTTTTGCCACTCAAATTATAACCAATGCAACTCTTATTTTAAAATATAAGCACGAAGACAAGAGCAAGCTTTCGGAAGAAGATTACAAGTACGATGAAAAGTACAGAAGCGTACTTACTATCGGCAAGAAAAAAACAAAGTTGTGGTATGACCCTTGTGTCAATGATGTAAATACAAAATATGTTATAAAGGATACAAATGAATTTGTATACAAACTTCCAAGCCTCATTGAGCACAATTACACTTCGTTGATGCAGGCACATTCTGCAAGTATCATAGAAAACAAAACTATGATAAGATTCGATGATTATAAGTATGACAAAGAAAAAAACGAGGCAACTATTTGTACCTCACGCACAACATTTTTCAACGACCTTGTTACAAACAGAGTGTCCGATTATAAAATAAATGATGCAGTATCTGTAAGAAACATATATGAAAGCGGAAAGCATTTAAACCCTTTAAGTGAAAGCAAGTTTTCAAACCATATAGGTGTAAATGCTATGGTGTTTATGGGTGATGAACTTCTTTTTACATTGAGAGGTTCCACAGGTACAATCTCTAAAAATATGCTCACTTCTACCGTTGCAATCGGTGTAACCGAAGAGGATTTTATTAATAAATACTCTTTGGATGAAAACATACGAGAGAGAATAGTATTAAATAAATTTGCGGAACTAATGGATGATAAAACCATTTCCATCGACAAACTGATTAATGAAGGTGCAATTAAAGTATATTGTATGGGCTTTGGAAGACACATATATATGGGCGGAAAACCCCAGTTTTATTATGCAGTAACAATCAAAGAGGGAAGTCTGCGTGTCAACACAGAAAAAGCGGAACTTGAAAATGTAGTTGATTTTAACAGATGTATGATTCCGGTTAGAAAGTTTGAACTTGCAAAGGAAGACGGATACATATTAAAACTTAAAACCTCGGATGGAAAAACAATTAAAAGAGAGGCTGAACGTTCTTTCTTTGTTAATTACTGGCATATTGTTACACAGGACGAAATACCCGGAATTCCTAAGTGGTTTTATGATTTATATCGTAAAGAACCGGAAACAGTTCAAGAGGAGACCCAAAATGAAGAGTATAAAAATAGGCAATAAACTTAACGCTTCAGCCATTTCGCTCGGCTGTATGAGAATGGGTGACCTGGATGAAAAAAGAGTGGATGCTATAATTGACACAGCCATAGAAAACGGTGTCAACTTTTTTGACCACGCAGATATTTATGGTAGGGGTATGGCAGAAAAGGTTTTTGGTAAGTATTTAAAACGCCATAGCGGTCAAAGAGAAAAAATTCTAATTCAGACCAAGTGTGCTATCCATGACGGACAGTTTGATTTTTCAAAGCAGCACATTTTAAAGTCGGTTGATGGTAGTCTTTCTCGTCTTGGTCTGGACTATGTTGATGTATTTCTTCTTCATCGTCCCGACACACTTGTGGAGCCGGACGAAGTTGCAGAGGCGTTTGATATATTGGAGACATCAGGAAAAGTTAAATACTTTGGTGTATCAAATCACAATATGATGCAAATGGAGCTCTTAAAAACCGCTGTAAAACAGCCGCTTATTATAAATCAGCTTCAATTTTCTGTAACCGAGGCAGGCATGGTAACTTCGGGAATGAATGTAAATATGAAAAATGCCGAATCAATAATGCACGACGGCTCTTTCTTAGAATACAGCAGGATTAAAAACATAACAATTCAGGCATGGTCTCCGTTTCAATATGGATTTTTTGAGGGCAATTTTGTAGACAATGACAAATTCCCAAAGCTTAACGAAAAGCTTGCCGAAATCGGCGAAAAGTACTCTCTTACCAAAACAGGCGTTGCGGCGGCGTGGATTCTTCGCCATCCTGCAAATATGCAGTTAATTGCAGGCACAATGAACCCTGTGCATCTTGCAGAAATTTGCAAGGCAGCAGATGTAGTACTTTCACGCTCGGAGTGGTATGAAGTTTATCGTGCGGCAGGACACACACTTCCGTGATAAAAGATTCAATACTTTTTACTGTCACTTGCTTAACGCATATCGCATAGAATGTGTTGAAAGGGGTAATTGTATGAAGAAAAGAGACATTATAGCTTTACTAGTTATATTTGCCTGTATAGTTATGGGTATTGTAGATGCAGTTATACAGCCCGGATATATAATAAAATCTATTATTAAAATTATACTGTTTTTGTGTATACCATTTTTATATGGTCTTTACGAAAAGGGGATAGAAATATCCGCCATTGTCAAGGCAGAACGAAGGGGATTTTACTTTGCTTTGATTTTAGGAGTTATAATATACATAGTCATTTTGGGGGCATATTTTGCCTTTAGAAATGTATTCGATTTTTCGCGTCTTGCCGATAGCCTCAATAAAACTACAGGTGTAAACAAGACTAATTTTCTTTGGGTGTCTTTATACATATCTTTTGTCAATTCGCTTCTTGAGGAGTTCTTCTTCCGCGGATTTGCCTTTTTAACTCTTAAAAAGGTAAGTTCCAGAGCTTTCTCGTATATCTTCAGCAGTGCTTCGTTTGCACTTTATCACATAGCTATGATGATTGGTTGGTTTGGACTTCCTGTGATACTTATTTCGCTTTTAGGACTTTTTGTGGGCGGAATGATTTTCAACAGGTTCGACGAAAAAAGAGATAACATATATCTTTCCTGGATTGTACATATGTTTGCCAATTTTTCAATAAATACAATAGGATTTATATTATTAAGAGGGTAGTTTACAATGAAAATGAATAACAATTTTTCATATTTTAAAAACGAGGCTTGTCAGTACTTTCCGTGTCACAAAGCAGAGGGCGAAAATTTTAATTGCCTTTTTTGCTACTGCCCTTTGTATGCTTTGGGAGACAAATGCGGTGGTAACTTCGTCTATATCGAAGAGGGGATAAAGGATTGTTCAAACTGTCTTATTCCTCACAGCGAAAACGGATATTCATATGTGCTTTCAAAATTTAGTGAGGTAGCTGAATTAGCAAAAAAACGCTAACCAAAAGGTTAGCGTTTTTTGTTAATTCTATTCTTCTAAAAGAGAGTGCAAAAAATAAGTAACAGCAAGAAGATCTGCACATCCGCCGGGAGAAAGGTTGCTTTTGATAAAGAGTTCATCTAATTCTCGCACCTTGTTTATATCAGGTTCGGGTGATGCGTCCAAAAGCTTTCTTGCCTCATTTTTCGCCATTTGTGCACCGCTCATTCCACCGCGGTGATACACATTTGTGTCTTCCACGCTGCAGATAAGATTAAGTAGTGTTATTACTCCTGCATAATTGGAATCATAGCCTTTTTCTAAAAGATTTTTGTAGCAGGGAAGGGCAATATCTATTACAGAAGAAAAACCTGAAGCGGCTTCGCCCCGTATTCCCGAAATACCGAGGTTTTTGTATGCTTTTCCGCCTGCGGTGGAGGAGACTGCTTTTTGGAGCTCCTCTTTTAAGCTTGGCAAAACCATACGGGAGCATTCCTTGCAAACGGCATCTACAGATACTGACGGATTTTCAAAATTCCAGAGTCTGCCCACACTAGAGAGCAACAAACCCATAGAATAGATGGCACCCTTATGGGTGTTTACACCGCCTGTTACCTCGTACATACGCTTTTCTGCTTCTATGCCGTCCGCTCTTAAGAGCTTTAGTGTTTTTTCGGGAGGCATATGCGCAGTTTCTACACCTTTCTCAAAGCATTTTGCAAAGTATGGCGTAAGTGCCTTTGCACTTTTTTCAAAGCTTCGTATATCCATATCGGTGTGGCTTCCGCTGTTTTCCATATCCACAAGACCGGGCTTGGGAGTTGTGTACACCTCGTCCAATAGGCATTTTTCTGCAAGATAGGAAAAATGCTCGGAGTCTTTTTTTAGAAAATAGTCTTGCATAATTTTTCTTGTTACACTTTGTATTTCTTCTACTGTATGCAGTCTTCCAGCGGCACAGTCTCTTCCGGGAGCGTGGCAAACAAGGCATCCTCGAAGAGAGGTCCTTTCCAGCTTATGCCCGTCAGTATCTATTACATCCATATCAAATAGTCTTCCCAAGGCGGATGCCTCTTCAATTCCAGTGCAAATGTTTTTAATGCTGTCTGCAGACATATCCACAGAAAAAAGTGCTTCGCATCCGGTGTGAGAAATTGTTATATCTTCTTCAAGAATGATTGTCGAATCTATATTTTCTCTCAAAATACGGATTCCTTCCTTAAATGCTCGGATAATAAGGGGCGATGTTTTTACAGGTCCTGCAATATTCATAGTAAAGCATACAACAGGACGGCAAAACTTTTTGATTAGATTTATCTGCTTTTTTGCACGCTCTTCGCGTGATGTGAGTATTTCGCCGATTGTAACTTCCTTCATTTTTGCCCCCTTAATTGCTTAAAGAATAAGACTGGACTGTTTCTTCTGCTGGTCGTCTAATTTTTTCAGTGCTTCTTCACTGCCTTTTCCCACACAACCAACAAGCATATATCTTCGGTTGAACTGGTCATATATAAAATGGTTCAGAAGATGAAAATTCTCAATCATACCTGTCTGGCTCACATGAATTCTGGGACCTGTGCAAAAATGCTTGCGACCGCCCACGGATATGTGGTTGTTATCAACATAGGTAACAGGAAGGTTTTGCGAAATCATCTCGTTAACTTGTTTTTCCACATCCAATATATCAAAATCCGGCTTTGTCTCGGGAAATGTTATGATGAATCCGTGCCTTACATCGTCGTGACCGCATCGCTTCATCTCCTGCTCGGGCATACAAAGCTCACACAAATCCTCCGCAGTATGCGCCATAAGACGATAGGAAAGAGATTCGTATACTTTGTCTCTTATTTCCTGAGGCTCGGGACCAAAGAGGGTGGGCCTTGATATGAGCACCTGTTCGCCAACACCTATGATAAGATTGGCATTAAATCCAAGCAGAGGGTAAACAAGGTCAAAGTGCTCAATGATTACTCTTTTTCCGTTGTTAAGAGCTTTTTTTATGGCATCAACAAGAACACTCATCTGTGTAAATCCATTTTCAAAGCGGATATCAAGATGGTAGGTGTGTGGAGTAAAAAATCCTTCATCCTGCTCTAAAATAGGAAGTGGACGAACATATACACCGTCATCGTCATTTGTTAGCTCAAGACCGGGGAACATACCACGAAGCAGTGCACTCTTACCCGAGCCTGCATCGCCTACAACTCCTATAAGCTTGTCAAAGGGCGAAAGATAAAGCTGTGCAAGCTGCATACCAAGTGCATACATACGCTGATGTCCTCTTGGCGCAAAGTAGCTACTCAAAATATGGTTTTTCTGGCGTTCCTGCATAATGATTCCTCCTATACAAAATTTTTGTCTTTAAGATAATCAAAAGTGGTTTGTGGCAAAATTTCTTTTAGTTTTTCGATTTCACCATTTTTCATGAGCTCTCGCACACGGCTGGCACTTACAATGGAGTCGGATATTTCGAGCCTTGGAACTTCTGTAAGTTCAATGCTACTTTGGGGCAAAAACTCCTTAAGAGCTTCGTTGTACTGGCTTGTTGTATTGCAAATTGGCTCTGTACCTACAAAACGACGTTGTATGTTAAATTTTGGTGCATAATATTTGGTAAAAATTTCAACATCCAAAATACACTGTGCTCTTCCGGTGTTTTCTCTGTCTTTGAGAAAGTAGGTAGGAAATGTAGCGGAAGAAATAAGGTACGGACCTGTGGTAAGAACCTCCACATTTGGTATATGTGCCGTGCCTCTCTTTACCATTTCCAGTCTGTCTGCAAAAGAAAACATACTCTTATCTTCCGAAACAACGAAAACATAAAGTTTGTCGCACTCTTTTGCCGCAGTTTCTATAAGATAACGGTGTCCGAGCGTAAACGGATTGCAATTCATAACAATGCAACCGTTTTTAATAGAGCTGTCTCCATCGGGAAAGCTATCCAAAAAGCTCTTAATTCCATTCTTCTTGTCTTCCATGAGAAGAATGTCGCCTGTCTTTGCCACAGGGTAGAAGAACAGTTCAGAAAACATACCTTCGTTTTCGGGTTTTGTGTACATAAAAAGATGTCTTATGCCGTCTTCAAAAGCAGACCTCTTAAGTGGTGTAATCACAGAGGACAGAAGTCCTTCGCCCTGATGCGCGGGGTCTACTGCAAGGTATTTTAATATATTTTCGTCTCTCGAGCCTGTAGCAACAAGCTCATCGTCATCATCCCATATGAGTACAGTTTGTGTGGGGATTGCCTCGGGAGTAAGTCCGGTTTTTTCTAAAAATTTCTGCCATATATTGAGCTTTGACTGGCTAAAGCCCGATAATAATTCTGTGTACATATTCCATGCCCTTTTCTATACTATTCTTAAAACCATTATACCCTCTAACACAAAATATGTAAAGAAAAAACGGAAAATAATTGCATTTTTAAAAATTGTGTTATATAATATCATTAAATTGAACTATAACTTTTTAAAAAAGGGCGAAAGGGGTCTTGAAAAAGTGAGTATAAAAAGAAGCGCATCGGCGGGAACTATGGAATCCAGCGATGCTTATGTAGAAATTGTGCCTGCAGAAAACGGCATAACAATTGAGCTTGAATCCGTTGTAGAAAAACAGTTTGGCGTAAAGATTAAAGAAGCTGTGGCCGAAGTTCTGACAGAGCAGGGTGTACAAAATGCCAGTGTCCGAGTAATAGACCGCGGAGCTTTGGAATGCGTAATCCGTGCAAGAGTGGAAACCGCCGTTTGCCGCGGAAGGGAGGAAGAGTAATGCGTCGAAGTATGTTGTTTTTACCCGGCAATAATCCCAATATGCTTATAAACGGAAATTGCCTTGGAGCAGATGCAGTTATATTTGATTTGGAAGATGCTGTGTCCCCTCAGGAAAAGGATGCCGCTCGCATACTTGTGCGAAACACAATAAAATATCTGGATTTTAGCGGTATGGACACAGTTGTAAGAATAAATTCCGTTGATACTTCGTACTGGAAGAAGGATCTGGATGTAATCATACCGCATAAGCCAACTCTTGTGCTTCTTCCTAAAACAAGCACACCTCAAGATATAATTATGGTAGATGAATACATAAGTGTGCTCGAGGAAAAAGAAGGCTTGGAAAATGGCTCGGTGGGACTTATTGCACTTATTGAAACGGCACTGGGAGTTGAAAATTCCTACATAATTGCAAGTAGCACTAAGCGTATAAAGGGACTTTTCCTTGGTGCAGAAGACCTTACCGCTGACCTTCAGTGCAAGCGCACAAAGGAAGGCAGAGAAATTGAATATGCAAGAACACGTCTTGTTGCAGCTGCCCGTGCTGCAGGGGTTGATGTGTACGATACACCCTTTGTCGATGTAAACGATGACGAGGGCATAGTGGACGATGCTACTCTTGCCAAAAACCTTGGATTTACGGGAAAAGCGTCAATTTCGCCCCGCCATGTTGAAGTTATCAATGGGATATTTGCACCCACACAAGCTGAAGTTGACTATGCTTACGAGGTTCTGGAGGCTATCCGTATTGCCAAAGCACAGGGCAAGGGTGCAATTGCACTTCACGGAAAAATGATAGATGCACCTATTGTACTAAGAGCACAGAGGACTATCGCCATGGCAGAGGCTCTCGGCATGGACAGGAGGTAAAAGATATGAATAAGATAGTTAAAACAATCCGTGAGGCAATTGAGCTCTCCGGTTTAAAAGACTCAATGACAATATCCTTTCATCACCACCTCCGCAACGGAGACCATGTTCTGAATATGGTGATGCAGGAAATAGCAAATATGGGCATAAAGGATTTGGCTGTAAATGCAAGCTCGCTCTTTGATGTGCATATGCCCCTTATAGACCATGTTAAAAATAAGGTAGTTACAAAGGTTATGACAAATTATATGTCAGCAGGTCTCGGCCGAGCCTTTTCGCAGGGGATAATGGAAAATCCTGTGGAGTTTCGAACCCACGGTGGCCGTCCCAGCGACATAGCATCGGGAAAAACACCAATTGATGTAGCATTTATTGCAGCTCCCACAGCTGATACAATGGGCAACTGCTCGGGTAAATACGGCAAATCTGCTTGCGGAAGTCTTGGATATGCTTTTGCAGATGCTATGTATGCCAAGAAAACAGTAGTAATTACAGATAATCTCGTGCCATATCCTATGCAGGACTGGTCAATTGCCGAGAACTATATAGACTATGTGGTAGAGGTTGATGCAATAGGCGACCCCAAGGGAATAGTGTCGGGTACAACAAAGATAACCCGTGACCCTGTTGGACTTGTTATGGCTTCGCACGCGGCAAAGGTTATAGAGGCTTCGGGACTTTTGAAGGACGGTTTTTCCTTCCAGACAGGTGCCGGTGGTGCATCTCTTGCTGCGGCAAAATTCTTAAAGGAAATAATGCTCCAAAAAGGCATTCAAGGAAGCTTTGGTATGGGCGGTATAACCGGCTATATGGTAGATATGCTTAGGGCCGGTTGCTTCAGAAGTCTTTTGGATGTTCAGTGCTTTGACCTTGCTGCAGTTGAGTCTATCAAAAACGACCCGAGACATCAGGAAATATCTTCTATGCAGTATTCTTCACCCACAAGCAAGAGTGCGGCAGTAGACAGTCTGGATGTTGTTATTCTCGGTGCTACAGAAATAGATACTGATTTTAATGTAAATGTTCACACCGATTCAAACGGATATATTATGGGTGGCTCGGGCGGACACAGCGATACCGCTGCAGGCTCAAAGCTCTCTATGATAATAGCACCAATGTTTCGAGCAAGACTTCCCATTGTAACAGACCGTGTAACCTGCATTTCCACACCCGGTGATGATATCGATGTTCTCGTTACACAGGGCGGTATAGCGGTGAATCCCAAAAATGCAGAATTGACACAAAGGTTGAAAGATGCAGGGCTTCCTGTAATGGATATCGTTGAGCTCAAGGAAAAGGCGGAAAGAATTACCGGAAAACCCGAGAGACTGCCCAAGGGCGACAAGGTGGTTGCAGAGGTAGTCAGCCGAGATGGATATGTAATAGACAGAATTTACAATGTTAAGTGATTTATAGGAGAAAAGTTATGCGAGAAATCGAAGCGGCAAAAATAACCGAAACAGTCAAAAAACTTTGCATAGAGGCAAACTGTCACTTAAGCTGTGATATAAAGGAATGTATAAAAAACTGTCACGACGATGAAAGCTGGCCTCAAGCAAAGGAAATATTAGAGCGTATAATTGAAAATTATGAAATAGCAGACGAAAAAAGCCAGCCTGTGTGTCAGGATACAGGTGTTGCCTGCGTGTTTCTTAAGGTGGGACAGGATGTACATATAAACGGCGATGTAACACAGGCGGTTAACGAAGGTGTAAGACAAGGTTATACCGAAGGTTATCTTAGAAAAAGTGTTGTCCGTGACCCGCTTGACAGAGTAAATACCGGCGACAATACTCCGGCTATGCTGTATTTTGAGATAGTACCGGGCGATAAACTCGAAATTACTGTTGCTCCCAAAGGCTTTGGCAGTGAAAATATGAGTAGAATTGCTATGTTAAGACCATCCGATGGACTTAGCGGTGTAAAGGATTTTGTAGTAAAAACAGTTGAAGAAGCAGGCCCTAACCCTTGCCCTCCGATTGTTGTGGGAGTGGGTATAGGCGGTACCTTTGACAAGGCTGCATATCTTGCAAAGAAAGCACTTTTAAGACCTGTTGATGTAAGGAATGAAGATCCGTTTTATGCTGAACTTGAAGAAAAGCTTTTAGAAGAAATAAATGCATTAGGCATTGGTCCTCAGGGCTTTGGCGGAAAAACAACCGCACTTTCGGTAAATATCGAAAAGTTTCCTACGCATATTGCAGGCCTTCCTGTGGCAGTAAATATAAACTGTCATGTAACAAGACATAAGACGGAGGTAATATAAAATGCCAATTTGTGTAAAAACTCCACTTACTCGTGATGATGCCAAAAAATTAAGGGCAGGGGATAGCTGCCTTTTAAACGGTGTTATCTACACAGCAAGAGATGCTGCCCACAAGCGTCTTTGCGAGCTTATAGAAAAAGGCAAGAAGCTTCCTTTTGATGTGGAAAACAGTGTAATCTATTTTGTAGGGCCCACACCTGCAAAGCCGGGGCAGGCTATAGGCTCTGCAGGCCCTACAACTTCCTATCGTATGGATGCATACAGCCCCTCTCTTATTAAAGTCGGGCAAACAGGTATGATAGGGAAGGGCAAAAGAGGTCCTGAGGTTATATCTGCCATGAAAGAGCACGGTGCAGTGTACTTTGGTGCAATAGGCGGCTGCGGAGCACTTCTTTCAAAGTGTATCAAAGAGGCTGAGGTTGTTGCTTACGATGACCTTGGAGCCGAAGCTATCCGCAGATTAGTTGTGGAAGATTTTCCTGTTGTTGTAATAATCGACAGTGAGGGCAATAATCTCTATGAAACAGGAAGAGAAAATTATCTTAAAAATAAAAAGTAATTAAATGTCAGGCACGCCGTTTGGCGTGCCTGAATTGTTATAAAACAACTTGACAAAATATGCACAAAAGTATATAATTGTTATATAACAATTCACAGAGGAGAGTGTGACTAAAATGGTATGTAAAATAAACACTGAGCTGGATGTTCCAATATATAAACAGCTTGTGGATTCTATATGTGCAGCCATAAAAAGCGGAGAACTCCCGTCTGGCAGTAAGCTCCCTACAGTTCAGGAAATGACCGAGGAGCTTGGCATAGCAAGAGGAACTGTAAAAAGAGCCTACGACGAGCTGGAAATAACAGGACTTATCGAAAAGGTGCAGGGCAGAGGTACATTTGTAAAATATCACAAAACAAACTCCGGCAGCAGAAAAGAACAGGCTATGGAGGCAATTGACGACCTTTTGGAACGCCTTGAGAATATGGGGTTTTCAATGGCGGAGATAAACATATTTTTAAGTCTTAAGATTCGCGAGCGTTCCGAAGAGGAAGCGCACATAAAGGTGGCTGTGGTTGAATGTAACCACGAAAACCTGTCGCAGATGTCTGAACAGCTAAGGCATATAGATGGACTTGATTTGTATTCCTATACGCTTGAAAGCATAGAACAGTATCCCTACAAACTAGGCGAAGATTTTGAACTTATAGTTACAACTGCAACTCACGCCCAGCACCTTGCGAAAATTGTACCCGGAGGCAAGAGAATAGCAAGGGTTGCGTTAAGACCGTCGGCACGCTATCTTTCGCACATAATAAAGCTTCGCAAGGGAGCAAAGGTTGGTATTGTGGGCTATAGCGAAAGGTTTGCGGAGCTTATATATAACACCTGCGAAATGTATGCAGAAGATGCCGTTATAGAAAGACCTGTTGTTGTTTCGGGGGATGCAGATATCACTCACTATATGAAAGATAAGGATGTAATTCTTGTGCCCAAGTACTGTGAAAAATACTTCGGTGCGGATGTTATGAAAGCACTTGGAAAATTCCGTGGAGACATAATAGATTGCAACTACGAAATGGATGAAGGCTCAATTTTGTATCTCGAATCCAAAATCAAAAAGCTTCGAGATGAAAAACAAGTATAATTTTCTAAAAACT
>JAZNFW010000131.1:0-7954 GCA_045576175.1 Clostridia bacterium
GTCAATTCAATGTTGACCGCATTTTATTTTATTTTGTAATATAAAATAAACAATTTTGACAAGAATTCGATAAAACACTTGAATTACGCATAGTTTTGTGGTATTATTGTAATCAGTAATGAATTATGCGGGAGTATGCCCTTTCGCATGACTGTGAGGAGTCAGCACATGAAAAGATCAAAACGAATTGAAACACTCGACAAAAGACCGGTAAATCTTGACGGATACATACACGAATGGCCGGAGATGGGCTTTGTTGCTATGAAGAGCCCCTACGATCCCAAGCCTTCTGTTAAGGTTGAAAACGGCGTAATTGTTGAATTGGACGGTAAGGCAAGGAGCGAATTCGACTTTATTGACCAGTTCATAGCAGACTATGCTATAAATATTTCACGCACAGAAAAATCAATGGCGGTTTCTTCTCTTGATATCGCTAGAATGATTGTAGACATCAATGTTTCCAGAAAGGAAATAGTTGATCTTATTTCGGGTATAACCCCCGCCAAGATGGCAGAGGTTATGAATCACTTAAATGTAGTTGAGCTTATGATGGGTATGCAGAAGATCCGTGCAAGAAAGATGCCGGGTAATCAGGCACACATCACCAACTTAAAGGACGACCCCGTTCAGCTCGCTGCAGATGCGGCAGAAGGTGCACTTCGCGGCTTTGCCGAGGAGGAAACAACTATGGGTGTTGCAAGATACGCACCCCTTAGTGCAATAGCTCTTCTTATAGGCTCGCAGATAGGACGCCCCGGTGTTCTTACACAGTGCTCCGCTGAGGAAGCTACAGAGCTTGAGCTGGGCATCCGCGGACTTACTACATATGCCGAAACACTTTCCGTATATGGTACAGAAAAGGTATTCGTAGATGGTGACGATACCCCTTATTCCAAAGCATTTTTAAATTCAGCATATGCGTCCAGAGGCTTAAAGGTACGCTTCACATCAGGTGCAGGCTCTGAAGTGCTTATGGGCTACAGCGAAAAGAAATCCATGCTCTATTTAGAGTGCCGTTGCCTCTATGTTACCAAGGGTGCAGGAAGCCAGGGAATACAGAACGGCTCTGTAAGCTGCATAGGAATCCCTGGTTCAGTCCCCGGAGGTATCCGTGAGGTTATGAGCGAAAATCTCGTTGCGGCACTGCTCGGACTTGAATGTGCATCATCAAATGACCAGAGCTTTTCCAATTCGGATATGCGTAGAACTGCAAGAACAATGCTTCAGTTCTTACCCGGAACAGACTTCATTTTCTCGGGATACGCTGCCGAGGCAAACTATGACAATATGTTTGCAGGCTCCAACTTCGATGCAGAAGATTTCGACGATTACAATGTACTCCAGAGAGATATGCAGGTAGATGGTGGTCTTAGACCCGTTACCGAGGAAGAGGTACTGTTTGTAAGAAACAAAGCCGGAAAGGCAGTACAGGCAGTATTCAAACAGCTTGGCCTTACACCCATTTCCGACGAGCAGGTGGAAGCTGTAACCTATGCTCACGGCAGTAAGGACACACTCCCCCGTGATGTTACCGCCGATCTTATGAGTGCAGAGGATGTACTTAAAAGACACATAACAGGTGTAGATATCGTAAAGGCTCTTGCCGAGACCGGATACGAGGATGTAGCTGAGAGTGTTCTTAGTATGTTAAAACAAAGAGTAGTCGGCGACTATATGCAGACCGCCGCAATTCTTGACCGCAATTTCAAAGTTCTGTCCGGTGTTAATACACCCAATGATTATATGGGCCCCGGAACAGGCTATCGTGTAGAGGGTGAGCGTTGGGAAGAAATTAAAAACATTCCCCACATCATCGATCCTAAGGATATTTAGGAGGTTGTCATGCAGTTTAGTGAAGATTTAATAAGACAAATTACAGAAGAGGTTGTACGCCAGCTAAATGGCGATGAGCCTCAGAGTGCCCCAAGAGGCAATTCCCTCGCAGGCAAAGATAGAATCAACGAGAAAAAGACATCATACAAAGATTACCCCAAGGCAAAGAAGGGTACAGACCCCAAGGAAGTTGTAATCGGTGTAGGTGCTGCTTTCCAGAGAGAAATCAAGAGAACTATCAACGATATACCTCTTGAGGATGTTCTTAAAAATGTAAAGGCAGGTATAGAGGAAGAGGGTATGGTTCCAAGAGTTGTTAAGATTCTGGACACTTCAGACGTGTGCTTTATGGCACTTGAGGCTGCCAAGATTTCCGGCTCGGGAATCGGTGTTGGCATTCAGTCCAAGGGTACTACGGTTATTCATCAAAAGGACCTCTATCCTTTGTCAAACCTTGAGTTGTTCCCTCAGGCACCTCTCATGGATTTGGACACATACCGCAAAATAGGAAGAAATGCCGCCAAGTATGTAAAGGGTGAGCAGGTAGTTCCTATTCCTTGTACAAATGACCCTATGACTCGCCCCAAATATCAGGTAAAAGCCGCAATTATGCATATTGCGGAAACAGAACAGCTTGACCCGTCAATGGGCATCATAGAATGGGAGGAAAGATAAATGCGTTACCCATTAGGTGAATACGAAAAGGACAAAGTAACCTCAAAAACAGGCAAACGCCTTGAGGATATAACACTTAGCGAAGTGATGAAAAATCACATTAGCTCCGATGATATCAAAATATCTAAGGAAACTTTAAAGGCACAGGGACAGATTGCCAAAGAAGCAGGCAACGACCCTATGGAAAAGAACTTTGACCGTGCCGCAGAGCTTGTAGATGTTCCCGACGATATCATTTTGAAGATGTACGACAAATTAAGACCCAACCGTTCCACAAAAGCCGAGCTTCTTAACATGGCAAAGGAACTTGCGGAAACCTATAATGCTTACAACTGCGCAAAGCTTGTTTTAGAAGCTGCAGAAGTTTATGAGAAAAGAGGAGTACTGCTTTGAGATTAATTGCTGGTGTGGATATTGGCAATTCAACAACAGAAGTATGTGTCGGTCAGCTCGATGCCAATGGTAAATTGAGCTTTCTGTCTAGTGCTTCATGCCCAACAACCGGAACAAAAGGTACGGTTGTTAATGTGCATGCCATAAAATCAGCTCTCAAAGAAGCTATGTCAAAAATTGGCAGAGATATTTCCGATATTTCCGTAATCCGTCTCAACGAAGCGGCACCTGTAATAGGCGACACCGCTATGGAGACACTCACCGAGACGGTTATTACAGATTCCTCTATGATAGGGCACAACCCCTCCACACCTGCGGGTGCAGGTCAGGCGGTGGGTGAGCTTATAACACTTGATAATTTAAGTCGTGCCGCAGCGGGCGTACCATACATTCTTGTGGTACCTGGGCAGTATTCATATGAGGATGTTGCATCGGCAGTAAATCGTCTGGATTCTGTGCTCGATATAGAGGGTATCATCCTTCAGGCGGACGAGGCGGTGCTTGTATATAACAGATTAGTTAAGAAGCTTCCTATTATAGATGAAGTAAAACACATTGACAGAGTTCCCGACGGACAGATGGCTGCCATCGAGGTGGCACTGGAGGGACAGACAATCCGTATGCTGTCTAATCCGTACGGAATTGCAACACTTTTAAATCTGGATGCAGAACAGACTAAGAGCATTACCCCAATAGCTAAGAGCCTCATAGGCAAACGCAGCGCGGTGGTTATAAAGACCCCCACAGGTAATGTAAAGGAAAATGTGCTCCCCGCAGGAGAGATTTATATAACGGGAGAAAAAGTTTCTTCCATAAACCTCGATGAAGGTGCCCAGAAGATTATGCAGGCACTTGAAGATGCAGGCTGGGTAGAAGATATAAGCGGTCAGCCCAACACAAATGTGGGCAATATGCTCTCCCGCATAAAGACAGGTATGAGTGACCTAAGCGGCGAAGAACAGCACAAAATCCGAATTACCGATATTCTTGCGGTAGACACCTTGGCTCCTGTTATGATTTCGGGTGCTTTGGCAGGAGAAACTTGTCTTGAAAAGGCAGTAGGCATAGCAGCTATGGTTAAGACACAGCAGCTTCCTATGCAAAAAATAGCAGAAAAATTAAAAGAGGATTTAAATACAGAGGTAACAGTAGCAGGAGTAGAAGCCGTTATGGCAAGCCTTGGTGCTGTAACCACACCGGGTACCAAGTTGCCGCTTGCAATACTTGATATGGGCGGCGGCTCTACGGATGCAGCTGTAATAGATGAACATGGCAATATAACAATGACTCATCAGGCAGGTGCAGGTGAGCTTGTGTCTATGCTCATACAGACAGAGCTTGGTTTGGATGACCGCCATGTTGCAGAGCATATCAAGAGATACCCTCTTGCCAAGGTGGAGAGCCTTTTCCATATGCGTATGGAAAACGGACAGATGACCTTTGTGGCAGACTCCATAGACCCTCAGTTCTACGGCAGAGTTGTGCTTCTTTCAGAGAACGGACTTATCCGTATAGAAAAAGACATACCAATGGAAAAAATTGTCGGGGTACGCCGCGATGCCAAGAGAAAGGTGTTTGTAACCAATGCTTTTAGAGCGCTCAAGGCTGTTGCACCGGGCAATAATTTAAAGAATATATCCAATGTGGTACTGGTAGGTGGCTCTGCAGAGGATTTCGAAATCCCCGAGATGCTTATGGAAGAATTCGCAAGCTACAGGATCGTATGCGGACGCGGAAACATCCGCGGTTGCGAAGGACCCAGAAATGCAGTGGCTACCGGTCTGGTATTGTCATATGCAGGAGAAGAAAAATGATTGTCAAAAGACCTTCTATATTTATATACACAAATTCTCCAAACGAGAATTATATAAAACAGATATGTGCAGGAATAGAGGAGGAAGGCGTCTTTTTTGAAGTCTTCGAAAGAGATACTTCCGATTTAGATACCTTGGCTATGGACGCTGCCAACGATTCTATGATGGGGTCTGGCATAGGTGTTTCAAAGAGCGATATCGCCCTGCAGATGAAGGGTGTAGCAAAGGGCAAAAACATAGAGATGTATTCTTCGCCAACTTTGGTACAGTGTAGAAATATGGGTGCAAACAGTGCCCGTGTTATAAAGAAAATGGCACTCAAAATATAGTAAAGAGGAGTTTTTATGAAAATATATACCATGACAGGAGACCAGGGATATACATCCCTTCTTAATAACTCCAGAGTATCAAAAAGTGATGACAGAATAGAACTTTTGGGCACAATAGATGAATTAAGCGCTCATCTCGGACTTGCAAAGGTTGTGGCAGATGCTGCTTTAAAAGATGAACTTAGTGCAATACAATCCACTCTTATAAAGGTTATGGCAGGCGTAGCTTCCAACGGTTCAAGCCAGTATCGCCTTACAGATGAGGTAGGAGTGCTCGAAAGCAAGGTGGATGCTGTTGAGGATTCGTTCCCAAGAGAAAAGGAATTTGTTCTCTATGGCACTTGTGAACTCTCTGCAAGACTTGATGTCGCAAGAGCAGTAGCACGCAGAGCAGAAAGACAGTTTTGCCGTGTACTTAGAAACTACAATCCCGACCGCGAGGCACTTAAGTATATAAACCGTCTGGCAGATTATTTGTATGTTTGCGCAAGATGTGCAGACTATAAGGCAGGAAAATAAAACTTTATAGAGAAAGAGGTTGTCACTTGTTTTTCAAAGCGACAACCTCTTTTTTAAAAGCTTTCGTATATTACAGTTTCTTCTATAGGGCGGAATGTACTATGGAATTGGTGAGGATGATAGTCTTCATCGGCATAGCCCATCACAAGAAGTGCAAGTGGCTCTATGTTCTCCGGAATGTTAAATTCTTCTTTCATGGCATTGGGGTCAAAATGCATAACCCAGCATGTTCCGATTCCCTGGTTTTGTGCTTCGAGCATCATATGGGTAGTTACAATTGCCGCATCCACAGGAGCAGACTGAGCACCGTTATATGGACTCACCCAGCTCTCGTCCTTGTTGTAGCACACAAGCATAGCACAGGGGGCATCAAAATGACATTTGGTGCATTTTTTAAGCTTTGCGATAGACTTATCTGTGTTTAACACAAGAATTCTTTGTGGTTGGAAATTGCAGCCTGTTGGTGCTATGTGTCCTGCTTTTAATATGTTTTCTATTACTTCGTTTTCAAGCTTGTCAATTTTAAATTTTCGTACAGAATATCTTTCACTTATTACTTTTTCAAAATCCATATTTAAACCTCCTTAATAAGCTTTACATTATTATATCATATATTTTGGTGTAATTCAATTATGCAGTAGTTGACAAGTGAAAAAAATCGTGTTAGTATAGTATTGATATAGAGATTTGGAGATGTATCAAAATAAGATTAAGCTCTGTTTTGGTATGTCTTTTTTTATGTAATCAAAAATAACAGGAGGCTATTTTATGGATATCAGACAGGAATCTCTCAAAAAACATTATGAATGGAAGGGTAAAATAGAGGTTATTTCTCGTGCACCAATTAATTCGAGAGAGGATCTGTCTCTTGCGTACACCCCGGGTGTTGCAGAGCCGTGTCTCGAAATAAATAAGGATATAAATAAGTCCTATGAGCTTACCCGCCGTTCAAATCTGGTTGCCGTTGTTACAGATGGCACAGCAGTACTCGGACTAGGCGATATCGGACCCGAGGCAGGAATGCCCGTAATGGAAGGAAAGTGTGCACTCTTTAAGGAATTTGCAGATGTAGATGCTTTTCCTATTTGCATAAAGTCCAAGGATGTTGACGAAATTGTCCGCACTGTATATCTCATTTCGGGTAGCTTTGGCGGTATAAATCTTGAGGATATTTCCGCACCACGCTGCTTTGAAATAGAAAAGAGACTCAAGGAAATTTGCGATATCCCCGTTTTCCACGACGACCAGCACGGAACGGCAATAGTCGTTGCCGCAGCACTCATAAATGCTCTTAAGCTTGTGGGTAAAGATATGGGCAAAATAAAGGTGGTAATAAATGGTGCAGGCTCTGCAGGTATTGCCATCGGCAAACACCTTTTGAATGTAGGTGTCAAAAATCTTATTTTTTGCGATAAATCGGGTATCATTGTGGAAGGGGACTGCAATAACAATCCCGCTCAGGAGGAGGTGGCAAAGCTCACCAATCTCGAACATAAGACAGGTAGCCTTGCAGATGCACTCGTTGGAGCGGATGTGTTTATAGGAGTTTCCGGACCAAATCTTGTATCACCTGAAATGGTAAAATCCATGGCGAGCGATGCAATATTGTTTCCAATGGCAAATCCTACACCCGAAATTATGCCCGATGTAGCAAAAGAGGCTGGTGCTAGAATAGTAGGAACAGGAAGGTCGGATTTCCCCAATCAGATTAACAATGTTTTGGCATTCCCCGGAATTTTTCGTGGTGCATTAGACTGTAGAGCGTCTTGCATAAACGAGGAAATGAAGGTAGCAACATCGTATGCTCTTGCATCTCTCATTCCCGATGACGAGATAACCGAAGAAAACATAATTGCCCCCGCTCTCGATAAGAGGGTAGCGCAGGTCGTAGCCGAAGCTGTTGTTAAAACAGCAAAAGAGACAGGTGTTGCAAGAATATAATTAATCGGACATAAGAAAAACGATACAAATTAAAGGCGTAGAGTGGTTCTTGAGTCGGCTTTTGAGAGACTTGCGATAGATTTTATTGAGTCGTGTAGGTTAGAGCAAACAAGCGGAAGATAAGAGAAGATAAATAACAATAAAAACGGCGTAAAAGCAAGGCTTTGAGGGACTTGTGTCCTTCAAAGCCTTTACTGCGCTCAAATTTTGCGTATTGCCGTTTCTAACGGTTTTGGTTCTGTTTTGGTTAGAAAAATTGTTAGAAAATTTAAGATACAGGGTTCCAATCTTTTAGGGCAAAATTTAATTAAAACTTGACAAACTACACCTAAAGGGGTATAATAGAATCAAGAATGGAGATGATAGTAGTGATTAAGAAAATATATCATGGTTCAAAAGATATTGTTAAAAAGCCTGAATATGGAAAAGGCAAAACATATAATGATTATG
>JAZNFW010000132.1:0-10968 GCA_045576175.1 Clostridia bacterium
ATCATCATCCATAGCTTCACAAAAACGCTCTTTCTGACTTTGGATATCCTTTGAAAAGCTCTCAGTAATCTCTCCCTCGGGTGCACTTTGAAGAAGAAACTCGAGATTTTCTACGCAGGTCTTTATTCTGTCGAGTCCTGCCTTTGCCTGAGTAAGCAGGTCGTGGCTGAAATTAATCGGGTTTCTGTAATGTGCAGAAAGCATAAAGAATCTTATAACCGAGTAATCAAACTCTTCTGCAACATCTCTTACTGTAAAGAAGTTTCCAAGAGACTTACTCATTTTTTGGTTATTGACATTTATATAGCCATTGTGAAGCCAGTAATTTGCAAAGGGAACACCATTTGCCGCTTCGCTCTGTGCAATTTCGTTCTCGTGGTGGGGGAATATTAAATCCTGTCCGCCCGAATGGATATCTATAGTTTCGCCAAGGTATTTATTAGCCATAGCACTGCATTCTATATGCCAGCCGGGTCTTCCCATGCCCCAGGGGCTCTCCCAGGCGGGCTCGCCCTCTTTTTGCGCCTTCCATACAGCAAAATCCATTGGATCTTCCTTGATGTTGTCTACTTCAATTCTTGCACCTGCCTCAAGGTTTTCAAGTGGCTGATGTGAGAGCTTTCCATATTCTTTGAATTTCTTTACCCTATAGTAAACATCACCATCCACAGTGTAGGCATAGCCTTTGTCTATGAGCTTTTGTATGATATCTATTATAGGCTCAATGTTTTCTGTAGCCTTGGGGTGAACTGTTGCCTCTTTGATGCCAAGACCCTTGGAATCTTTGAAATACTCCGCAATAAATCTGTCGGCAAGCTCTTTAACGGTTATGTTCTCTTCGTTAGCCCTTTTTATCATTTTGTCGTCGATATCTGTAAAGTTCTGAACAAAGCTTACATCATAGCCTCTGTACTCAAGATATCTTCTTAATGTATCAAATATTATAAAGGGTCTTGCATTACCTATGTGAAAATAGTTGTACACAGTAGGTCCGCAGGAATACATTCTTACCTTGTTTTCTTCTATGGGTTTGAATTCTTCTTTCTTTCTTGTAAGTGTGTTATAAAGCTTCATATTGCATCATCCTTTCTGTTGCCTTCTGCTTTTTCCAGCTTTTCTTCCAGGTCATGGACAAGCTTGTTAAGACGGCAGATTTCCTGACTTGTCGGGTCGGGAATATGAATCTGGTCAAGATCCATACTGCTTACTATCTGACTCTTACGCTGTATTACTCTTGCAGGAACGCCAACTGCAGTTGAGTTGTCGGGAACCTCGGTTAGAACTACGGCATTGGCGGCAATCTTGGAGTTGTTGCCCACTGTAAACGGTCCCAAAACCTTGGCTCCGCAGCCGATTAACACATTGTTTCCTATTGTGGGGTGTCTTTTGCCCTTATCCTTACCCGTTCCTCCGAGTGTAACATTCTGATAAATGGTACAATTGTCGCCTATCTCGGCAGTCTCACCAATTACGATGCCCATACCGTGATCTATAAAAAGGCCTTTTCCTATCTTGGCACCGGGGTGAATTTCTATACCGGTAAAAAACCTTGAGAGCTGTGAGATAATTCTTGCTGTAAGATAAAATTTCTTTCTGTAAAAAAAGTGTGCATATCTGTGAGCTACCACTGCGTGAAGACCTGGGTAGAGAAGTATAATCTCAAAATAATTTCTTGCCGCAGGGTCTCTTTGCAAGATATTGGTCATCTCTCCCGGAGCGACAGAAAAGAAAAATACCGCCCACAGTAAAACAAGCGCCAAAAGTATGTATAGTATAACCATACGGATATCTTCCCTTCTACAAACAATCATCTTTTATTATATATTTTTTTATTATAAAATACAACACTTTTTTGCAGTTTTGGCAAAAAACATTGAATTTGCTCTCGAATTCTGTTAAAATATCAAAAAAACATACTTTTGGATGTGATAATGTGATTTACTCAAAGGTAGAAAACCCCAAATGCAGCCTGTGCGTATATGCAGACAAAAATAAAACAAGCGGAAATGTCCTCTGTGATATAAAAGGGACTGTTCCCGCCGATTTCGTATGCAAAAAATTTAAATATGATATTTTTAAAAAGACAGTAAAGCCGAAAAAAGCAATCGGCACAAAGAAATTTTGTGCCGATGATTTTAGTGTATAAAATCTATTTCGCATCTGTAGGATACACCTTTTATTATTTCTTCCTCCGGCACATCCTCGGGCATTTCGAGATAGAATGTGTAGTCTAATGTTTTATCCTCGTTCTGCTTTATGGAAATTTCGCTTATTGCGGCGCCAAGGTCATTCATATAATCCGACACCTTCTTTTGATAGCCCTCTACATCCACGCCGTACACAGAAAGACATCTGTTCTTGTGCTGTGTCATAAACTTGATTTTGTGGTGAAGAACCACCTGTACAAAAAGGATTATTACAGTTGCAATAAAGCCCACGGTGTACATACCGGCACCTATTGCCATACCTATTCCCGAGGTTGCCCATATGCCCGATGCAGTGGTAAGACCCCTTATACTTCCCCTCTGGATATATATCATTCCGGCACCAAGAAAACCTACACCGGTAACTATACCCTGAGCAAGACGCGACGGATCAAGACGCACATCAGCACCGCTTTCGATGGCTTTTGTTATAAGGTCATAAAATCCGTACTTTGATATAATCATCATAAGGCACGCCGCACATGCCACTATACAGTGAGTTCTTACACCTGCCTCTTTGGCACGGTTTTTTCTTTCGAAGCCTATTGCTATTCCGCATATGCACGATACTATCATACGCAAAAGAAAACTAATCCACAAACCTTCCATCTTTATCCCTCCAGTAAATTTAGTCTATTCTATCACAATTTCATATATGTGTAAACCCTTTTTGTTATATTGTGTCGCCAAATGGTTGTAATGCCCGCACATTTGTGTCCCGGGTACAAAAATCTTTTAAGGCATAAATGAAAACCCCAAATCATATCATTAATTAACACACATTTTAGGGGTGAAAATGTTGAAGGATTATATATCTGAAAGAGCTGTAACAATAGGCAGATACATGGTTGAGCATCGCTCCACTGTGCGAAGTGCCGCAAAGAAATTTGGCATATCTAAAAGCACTGTACATAAGGATATAAGCGAAAGACTTGAAAAGGTTAATCCCTCATTGGCATCGGAGGCAAAAAAGCTTCTGGATACCAACAAGGCAGAGCGTCACATAAGAGGCGGTATCGCCACAAAAAATAAATACAAAACAGCAAATTAGAATGAAGGGTATGTAAAAAAATGATGTTTTTACATACCCTTACTTTATTTAAGCATAGACAAAAGAAGAGCGGCTATTATGTTGTCCCCTTGATTTTTTTCTTTGAGATTACTGAAAATATAGTCCTCCGACGCAATTCTTCCAAATGAGAATATACCGTAGCCATAGCTTTTATCTCTTCCCTTGGTTCCGGGTTTTTCGGTGTATATATTAAGAAGCAGACGAATCTCCTCGGGAGTGAGCCTTCTTCCGTAGCGAAGATAGCCCTTTGATTGCAATATAGCAACTGCTCCCGTAATTATGGGGCAAGCCATAGAGGTACCGCTCAAAGTGGCATATTGTCCGTTTAAATAGGTTGAATACACATCTATACCTGCGGCACATATCTCCGCCGCTTGCCCTCTGGAGCTGAAATTTGCTATGTTTTTGTTTATATCCACTGCAGATACAGCCACAGTCTCGGCATAATTTGCAGGGTAGCCGATGGTGTTTTCGCCGTGCTCGCCTTCGTTGCCCGCGGCACAGATAACACTTATTGAGCGTCTGTGGGTATCCCATATCAAAGAGCGATATCTTGCCGATGTATATGCTGAGGAAAACGACATATTTATAACATCCACATTTTTGTCCCACAGCCAGTGCACACTCTTTTCTATGGCAGGGTAATCTGTCTTACCGTTTTCACCAAAAGCCTTGGCAATATACAGCTCTGCCTTGGGTGCCACTCCTACCACACCTACTCCGTTTCGTTCGGCAGCTACAATGCCTGCAATATGCGTTCCGTGTCCGTTTTCATCCTCGAATTTGTCTGTACTTCCGCCCGAAAAATTGGCACAATCCTTTATCCTGCGACGAAGCTCTATATGATTTGAATCCACTCCGGTATCTATGATACCTACCTTAACACCCTCACCCTCGGTTTCCGGCCATTCCAGAGGTGCTCCGACCATACGCACTCCGTAATCTATTATTTCGTTTTGAGATTTTGTGGCAATTTCTATAACCTTGCATTTGGTTATATTGAACTCATGCATAAAAACACCCCCTAAATGCAGTGTATGCACTGAAGAGATGTTTTGTACCTAATAAAAAACCACCCGCAAGGGTGGTTTTGATTTTTAAAAAATGACCGGGTCTATAAGCCGAGTTCTGTATTGGACAGTTATCTATCTAGGATGTACATTTCTGCACACCTCAAGCCACCTATGAGAGACGCCGAGCAGGCTTAACCTCTCCAAAACGGCATAGCCGTCGTGTGCGGTGTTGCATCGGATGGGGTTTACACGGCTGCAGGATCTCCCCTGCACCGGTGAGCTCTTACCTCACCTTTTCACCCTTACCGCAAAAAATGCGGCGGTATATCTTTCTGTTGCACTTTCCTTAGAGTCGCCTCCACCGGGAGTTACCCGGCACCCTGCTCTGTGATGCTCGGACTTTCCTCGTACACAGCCTTTCGGCTTGTGCACGCAACTGTCTGGCCCGGTCATATATTCTATTTTGTGTATGTTTTAACTATGTTTACATTTGCCTCACTCATATATATGGGCAAAGCTATCCCCTTTTTATTAAAATAATCCTTAAACCATTTCTTTGCTATCTGCTCGCTGTCGTAGTGCATTATGTCTATTATGCACATTCCGCTATCCAGTGCATCCCTGTAGCCATTGTACTTAATGTCACCTGTTATAAGACAATCGCACTCAAGATTTGTGCAAAGGTCTAATACCGACGAGCCTGCACCTGTATTTACAGCCACTTTGGTTATTACGGCACTGGCGTCTCCGCTATAGCGAAGAGACGATGCACCAAAGGCATCTGTAACCTTATCCATAAGCTCTTTTAAAGTGGTGCTTTGCTTAAGGTCAGCCCATCTGCCAAAGCCGTGGGTAGCTCTCTCGTCCTCGCATACTACATCTATAACAGAGGTGTTTTCCATACCAACCATTTCTGCCATAAGGTCACATATACCGCCATTTCCTGCGTCAAGGTTTGTGTGAGCAGTGTAGAGAGAAATGCCATTTTGAATCATTTTTCTTATAAATTTCTGCTCAGGATTGCTCTCTAAAACCCTGTTTATTGGAGAAAACATAATTGGGTGATGACTCACTATGAGATTGCAGTTTTTCTCTATTGCTTCATCAACCACTGCCATATCAACATCGCAGGTTGTGAGTATACCTTTTATTTCGTCCTCACTGTCGCCCACAACAAGCCCTACATTGTCGCCATCGAATGCGTATTGGAGAGGGAAATCTTTTTCGAAAATACTTGCAAGGTCTTTTATTTTCATTGGTTTTGCCACCTTTCAAGCTCTTTTGTTATGTTTTCTATAGCCGCTTTATCGGGGTTTTTTGCACTTTTTAACCCGTTTAAAATCTTATTTCTTACATTTACCTCTTTGGTTTTGTAATAGCAAAAAAGCTCGGGGGAATTTTTTTGGATGTTTCTTCCTACAAGGATATCATCAATGACATAGTCTGTCTTGTACCCTACCCTTGCCACAATAATATTATATATCTTTTCGTCCTCTTTGGCAAGGTATTCGTTCTCAATGCCAAAGCCGGATTTATACAGATACTCCCTTAATTCTTTTATAGCCAGCATCGGCTGGAGTATAAGAAGTGTACCCTCTTTAAGAGAGCCTTCCTCAAGAATGGATTTTATAAGTAGTCCGCCCATGCCGGCAATTACAATTGCATCGGCTTCGCCGGGCATAAGCTTTTGTAGCCCATTGGAAAGTCTTAGTTCCACTCTGCCAGTCACTCCGTAGGCAAGGGTGGTTTCTTTGGCATTTAAAAGAGGTCCTTCGTTTACATCCATAGCATACGCCCTTGGAGATACGCCATTTAAAACGCAATATGTGGGAATATATGCGTGGTCTGTTCCTATGTCCGCTACAACCGAACCCACGGGCACAAGTGATGCAATTTTCTGTAGTCGTGGTGTAAGATTCATCATTCACTCCGTAGGAGAGCTATGCCCTCTCAAAGTCTTTTCTCAAGTTCTTCTTTTTCTGCTTCATAGCCTGGTTTTCCAAGCAGTGCAAACATATTTTTCTTGTACTGCTCCACACCGGGCTGGTCGAAGGGATTTACTCCCAGTATATATCCGCTTACTCCGCAAGCCTTTTCAAAGAAATAAACCATACAACCAAAGTTATATGCATCAAGCTTTGGAATGTTTATAACGATATTGGGAACATTTCCGTCTGTATGTGCAAGAAGTGTACCCTGAAATGCCTTGGAATTAACATAATCCACCGTTTTTCCTGCAAGGAAATTTAATTTGTCAACATTAGCCTCATCATATGGAATTTCCACATCGGCTCTGGGGCTTTCTACCGTAAGTACAGTTTCAAACATAAGTCTTGTGCCGTCCTGAATATACTGACCCATAGAGTGAAGGTCGGTAGAAAAACTGCAGGAAGCGGGAAAAATACCCTTGCCGTCCTTACCCTCGCTCTCGCCAAAAAGCTGTTTCCACCATTCAGAAAAATAAACGAGCGAAGGCTCATAGTTTACCATAAGCTCCACAGATTTTCCCTTTGAGTACAAAATATTTCGGATTGCTGCATATTTGTAGCAGTCGTTTTCTTGGAAGGGCTTGGAATATTCCTTCATAGCGTCGGCTGCACCGCGCATAATTTCATCTATATTTATTCCGGCTACCGCAATTGGAAGAAGTCCCACAGCAGTCAAAACCGAGTATCTTCCGCCAACATCATCGGGAATTACAAAGGTCTCATATCCTTCCTTGTCGGAGAACTCCTTTAATGCACCACGCTGTTTGTCTGTTGTGGCATATATTCTTTCTTTCGCACCATCTACACCATATTTTTCTATAAGAAGGTTTCTAAGCATCCTGAATGCTATTGCAGGCTCAGTTGTTGTGCCTGACTTTGATATTATATTTACAGAAAATTCCTTGTCCTTAAGATAAGACATAAGGTCAGAAAGATATGAAGAGCTTATGGAATTTCCTGCAAAAAGAATTCTTGGTGTTTTTCTATCTTCTCTGATGTTGTAGAAGCTGTCTGCAAGCATTTCGATTGCAGCTCTTGCACCAAGGTATGAGCCTCCTATGCCAACAACCACAAGCACCTCGGAGTCCTTTTGTATTTTATCTGCGCATTTCTTAATTCTTGAAAATTCGTCTTTGTCGTATTCTGCGGGCAGATTAACCCAGCCTAAAAAATCGTTGCCGAGTCCTGTGCCCTCCAAGAGTGTTTTTGCCGCTTTTTCTGTGATTTCTTCCATTTTGGAAATTTCATCACAGGATACAAAGCTCTTTAGTTTTGAATAATCCAGTTTTAACATATTGACTCCTCCTACTAAAACTTAAGCTTAGACTCTGTACCCTTTATTAGTCTTTGAATGTTTGTTCTGTGCTTAAACACTGCAAGAGCACCCAAAAGGATTGAAATTACTATAAAAGGGACATCTTTTGTATGGAATACTGCCACAAGCACCGGGAACATTACTGCTCCTATGCAAGAACCCAGAGAAACATAGCGGGTTGTAAGCATTATTGCAATACACACTGCAAAAAGTATAAGTCCTATTCGCCAGTCGAGCATAAATATAACTGCAATTGTAGTCATTATGCCCTTTCCGCCCTTAAAGGAAAAGTATATGGGATACACATGGCCCAGCATAACAAAAAGTGCCGAAAGGTACATCGCCAAAGGCATTCCATCGCCCAGCACAGCGCACAAAAGTCTTGCAAGAAGAACTGCAACTACTCCCTTTAGTGCATCAAAGAGAGCAACCAGTGCTGCCGCCTTCTTTCCCATAACACGAAGTGTATTGGTAGCTCCGGCGTTGCCGCTGCCTTCCTTTCTTATATCTTTTCCATTTATACGGGAAAGTATTATTGCGGTATTCACACTGCCCAAAAGATAAGCAAAAAGCGAGCTTAAAATAACAGAGAGTATTTTCATATCAGTTATCCTTTCCTCGTTCTCTTATGATGAACCTTATTGGTGTTCCCTCAAGACCGAACGCTGTACGGATTTGATTTTCTATATATCTTATATAGGAAAAATGTGCAAGCTCCTTGTCGTTTACAAACAAAATGAATGTAGGCGGCTTTGTGGAAGCCTGTGTAATGTAGAGAACCTTTAATCTCTTTCCCTTGTCTGACGGGGGCTGTACCTTGGTAATGGCCTCGTTTAGAACATCGTTTAACACACCAGTGGATATACGCATCGCGTGCTGAATATTTACATACTTTATAAGCTCAAACACCTTGTTTAATCTTGAGCCTGTGAGAGCTGAGAAAAAGCACACGGGAGCATATGTCATATACGAAAGGTCTCTTTGTACATCGTTTCTGTACAGCTCCATGGTTTTGGTGGATTTTTCTATAAGGTCCCACTTGTTTACACAGATTATGCTTGCCTTGCCCTTTTCGTGAGCGTAGCCTGCAATCTTTGTATCCTGCTCGGTAACGCCCTCTGTGGCGTCTATGAGAATAAGTACCACATCACAGCGGTCAACTGCAGCGAGCGAGCGTATTACGCTGTAGCGTTCAACACTTTCGTCTATCTTACCTCTTTTTCGCATACCTGCAGTATCGATAAAGATGTATTTTTGTCCGTCCTTCTCAAACGGAGTGTCTATAGCATCTCTTGTTGTTCCTGCTATATCACTCACGATTACTCGGTTTTCGCCAAGTATTTTATTTATAAGCGAGGATTTTCCTACATTTGGCTTGCCGATAACGGCAACCTTTATGGCATCCCCGTCCTCATCTTCTTCCTCGTCAAAATCTATATAGCTGTATAGCTTATCGAGTAGGTCGCCTGTACCGAGTCCGTGAATTGAAGATATTGCTATAGGCTCATCGAGGCCGAGATTGTAGAACTCATAGAATTCCATCGGCACATCGCCCACATTATCCACCTTGTTGCACACAAGAACTATGGGCTTTCCGCTCTTTACAAGCATAGCAGCAACATCCTTATCTGCAGATGTGAGGCCAGCCTTTACATCTACCATAAAGATTATTACATCGGACATTTCTATTGCCATTTCTGCCTGAAGACGCATCTGCGAGAGAATAATCTCATTTGTCTTTACTTCTATACCGCCTGTATCTATGAGAATGAATTTTTTGCCTACCCATTCTCCCTCGGCATATATTCTGTCTCGAGTAACTCCGGGAGTGTCCTCAACTATGGAAATTCTCTCTCCTATTAACTTGTTAAAAAGTGTTGATTTGCCAACATTAGGTCTTCCGACTATTGCGAATGTAGGTTTTTTCAAAGCAAATCAGCTCCTTTCTCTATTAGCGAAGACACAAAGTCCTCGCCTGTGTTTTGACATATTGTAACCTTTATGCCAAGCTCTTTTTCTATTTCTTCTTTTGTTACATCATCAAGGAGTATATCGCAGTCGCTTTTGAACATACTCTCGGAAAGCAAAAGCTCATCCCCCAAATCTTTATCCTTAAGCTCTTCTATAATATCTCTGCCGCACAAAAGACCCGTGACGGTAATTTTGCCGCCAAAGAAATTGTTTTTTATTTTGTATATATTCACACACAAATCGGGACAAATTTCTCTTACCTTGTCCACCGCATCCACTATATACTCATATGCTATCTCCGAAGTGGCTATGCTCTTTTTATGTGTTGAAATCGGATTTTTAAGGTTTTGAAGAGCTTCCATAACCTCAAAATTGAAGGTTGCCATAAGCCCTACACCGTTTTCTATCTGCGGAAAATCCTCGTAGCTTTCAAACGGAGGGAGGTCTCTTTTGGCCTTTATATAAAATTCATCGCCAAGATACACTAAAGAAGTGCCAAACTTCTTTAAAAAATCCTGTCTGTAAGTTTCAACCTCATCTATGACCTTTTCGCAATCCTCTTTCTCAAAGCTTTCAAGAGGATAAAGACCGTCTCTGTATCCTGTAAGTCCTACAGGCACAACGGAAATGCTTCGTATATGCGGGTAAAGAGCCGACAAATCATAGAGTGTTCTTTTAAGATTTTCGCCGTCATTTATCCCTTTGCACAGTACAATCTGGGCATTCATTGTTATGCCGGCTTTGGCAAAACGCTCCATAATGGTGAGCACCTTTCCTGCAAAGCGGTTATTTAGCATTTTGCATCTTAAGGAAGGCTCTGTGGCGTGCACCGATACATTTACCGGACTTACTTTGAGAGAGCAAATCCTTTCTATATCCGCATCGCTTAAGTTTGTTAAGGTTACATAGTTCCCCTCTAGAAACGAGAGGCGGACATCATCATCCTTAAAATACATAGTCTGTCGCATATTCTTTGGGAGCTGGTCCATAAAGCAGAAAATGCACTTGTTTCTGCAGGTTTTGGCCTCATCCATAAGCGAATTTTCAAATTCGCATCCAAACTGCTCATATAGGTCGTTATATACCTCTATCTCTTCAACAGTGCCATCTGTCTTTTGAACTTCAACCACATAATACTCATCGGATGTAAGATAGCGAAAATCCAGCACATCGGTAATTTCCTTATTATTAACTTTTAAAATTATATCTCCCTTTTCTATACCGCAATCTTCGGCTATGGATAAGGGGTCTACGGATTTTACAACTGCATCTGCCATACGATACCTCTTTGTTTTAAAAAACCTGTCCGTCGATACGGACAGGTTTTTTGAAAAGCATTATTCTTCAGTCTTTATAACTTCTTTACCGTCATAGTGTCCGCAAGCCTTGCAAACTCTGTGAGGCA
>JAZNFW010000133.1:0-44863 GCA_045576175.1 Clostridia bacterium
CCTGCAGGTGTCACCCCTACCACCCCTCCCCGTCCGCTCTGAAATATGCAGAGAAATCAAAAATGAAAAGCCAAAGTTTTATCGTCGCTGTGGAGGCGGGCATTTGCCCGCTTGTCCTCGCTAAACGCCACTTGAATAAGGGAACTTGAGTTTATCAAGTGGCGTTTCCGATTACTTTGGCTTTTCATCCTTTATTTCTTTTTTCTGCATATTTCAATGCGGCTCTTTTCTGTTTTTAGTCATTTAGTGCAAACTTGTATTATTACAGTGCGTTTTACAATGTGCAATATGTATTTACATTTCCTGACTAATGCTCACAAATTATGACTTAGTCTTGTGAAACATCGGCTACATTATCACCCATAGAAATATACATTTCCTCTGCTTCAAGCTTGATTTTTTGTAGGTGCTCTATTACATCTGTAATTTTTCCAAACAGTTCATAATACAGTTTTTTGTAGTCTTCCATATGCATTCTCCTTTTTGTTTTGTATAAATTAAAAAATGCGCCGGCGCGGAGCCGACGCACGAAAAATGCACGACTCCAGTCGCGAAACAGATTTAACAAAACACAAGGCATGCTAAAACGAGTCTGCATTTTTACCATAGTAAAATGCATGCCTAGTATCTTTATTAATCTGTTTCGCATAATTATAGTACCATAATACTATATAAAAGTCAATCGCGAAACTTGTCGTTTTTTGTAAGATAGAAAATATTTTTATTGTTTGTTATCGAACTTACTCACATTATAAAAGTTAACTTTTTTGCCTGTCTTAAAATATGAAGAAGGATAGAAGCGCATTAAATTGGTTCCTATCCTTTGAATACTAGCTAGTATATTCGCCCTTTTGTGTTTTAATTATTTTTTTATATATCTTTGATTTCTGCTTTGCGGTTTATCGGGAATTGTCATTTGTATGAGGTTAAGTTTCAATGCCGGATGGATATAGTGGCGTCTTATTGTTTCCTTTGATTTAAGACCTAATAGTTCCATAAGCGATACTAATGTGTATGGAAAATCATATTCCATTACATCAAGGAGCTTTTTTACATACTCTGAAATATTTTCTTCAGATGCTGAAACTTGCTCTGTAATTTCATCAAGTATTTTATCAATCTGTTCTAAAATAAACAGAATGAAAGTGTTTGAACTTCCTTCGGTATGACATTTTGCAATAGCGCCATAATATTCATCCTGGAATTTTTCAATTTGACTTTCTATCGGTATATATTCAAATATAGGATTCCACTTCGTTAAAAAGGCGCTGTGCCACAATCTTGCCATTCTTCCGTTGCCGTCCGAAAATGGATGTATGAAGACAAATTCATAATGGAACACAGCCGACATAATAAGCGGATGTACTTCTTCTTTGCTGCGAGAAAGCCAATCAAAAAGATTTGCCATAAGCTCAGGCACCATTCTTGCCGGCGGAGCCATGAAAATACATTTATCTCCGCTGAAAACACCTTCTTCTCCTTTGCGAAACTTCCCTGCCTCATCCACAAGATATTTTGTCATTACTGCATGAAAGCTTTTAATTTCATTTATATTAAAGGGGTTTATTTCGAGAAGTTGCTCATAAGCTGCGTATGCATTTTTTACTTCCTGAATTTCCTTTTGTTCGCCCAAAACCGTTTTGCCGTTGATAACATCTCTCACCTGTCCCAAGTTAAGAGAATTTGCCTCTATCTTCAGAGACGAATGTATCGACTTGATACGATTGTTTTTTCTAAGGTGCGGTTTTGAGTGCATATTGCTTGTAACACTAATTTTGCCTACCTTTTCAGATATGCTTGCAACTAATGTAAGCATTGAGTTTGTTATATTAAATGGTGGTGTATATGCTCCCACAAAAATCACTCCTCATAAGTATTATCTTGCGTATTAACTTAATTATACTACATATTTTTGAAAAAAGCAATAATCAGGCAAGAAAACGCATAAAATTGAAACAATCGGTGTAATCGTAATAGCGATTACACCGATTGTTTTTTTGCCACATTAAAGAAGAACATAGTCCTCGTTTCTTCTCTTCTTACGGTTTAGTATATCTTGAAGAGTAACATCGTCTAAATATTTTTCCATAGCATCCATAAGACCTCTCCACACAAAGAGGGTATCGCACTCACGCATTCTGTCGCAAGATGCATCTTCCTCAAGACAGGCAACGGGTGCCAACGAGCCCTCTGTAGCTTTTAATATATCTGCCACGGTGTATTGTGAGGGACGCATAGAAAGCTTATATCCACCCTGAAAACCTCTGCCTGTAACTAAAAATCCTGCGCTGTTAAGTGACGGAATTATCTGTTCTAAATACTTTTTGGATATGCCCTGTCTCTCTGAAATTTCGGTAAGGGATATAAACTTGTCCCCGCCATTTTCTGCTATGTCCAAAAGCATACGAAGTGCATAACGGCCTTTTGTAGATATCTTCATAAGAATCCTCCAAACCAAATGGTATTTTTTGTATTTTCATATTACCACAGAAATGGTAGGAATTCAATACATAAACCATAATTTGTCATAAAGTTGTAAAGTAACACCATCTATAAAACAAAAAAATCCCCCGAGATACTTTCGTATTTCGGGGGATTTGTCTTAATTTTATTCGGCTTTTGCCTCACAATATACACATCTGTAGATTCTTGCTTTTTCATCCTTAAGCTCAAAGATATGGGATATACCCTGCTCTGTGGTGGTAATGCATCTTGGGTTTTTGCACTTTATAACATCTGTAATCCTTTCGGGAAGTTTTAAGTGCTTCTTTTCCACAAGTGTTTCATTCTTTATTACATTTACTGTTATATCGGGGTCAATAAAGCCTAAAACATCAAGGTTTATCTCTTCGTCTGTTGCAATCTTTATTATATCCTTTTTTCCTATCTTTTTACTAGGAGCATTCTTTATGATAGCAACCTGCCAATCGGTATTTTCGAGATTTAAGAGAGAATATATCTTCATCGCGTTGCCGGATTTGATATGGTCTATTACAACGCCGTTCTTTATAGAATCTATTTTCATCTATTCCACCTCCAAAAGCTTTAGTATGAGAGCCATTCGCATATATTTTCCGTATCTTGTCTGGAGGAAATAACAAGCTCTCTTGTCCGAGTCCACATCAACCGATATTTCATTTACTCTCGGGAGAGGATGCATAACTATCATATCATCCTTTGCCTTTTGCATCTTTTGTGTGTCAAGAATGTAACTGTCTTTAAGTCTTAAATAATCCTCTTCGTTGAAGAATCTTTCCTGCTGAACTCTGGTCATATAAAGTACGTCAAGCTTGTCTATTACATCTTCAAGCGATGTGGTCTGCTCATATTCTATACCGTTTTTCTTTACATAACTTTCTTTTACATAGCTGGGCATCTTAAGTTCATCGGGTGCTATAAATACAAACTTAATTCCCTCGTATCTGGAAAGTGCCGCAACAAGCGAGTGAACAGTTCTGCCGAATTTAAGGTCTCCGCAAAGTCCTACGGTAAGATTATTTAGTCTGCCCTTTTCACGCTTTATTGTAAGAAGGTCTGCAAGGGTCTGTGTGGGGTGATTGTGACCGCCGTCGCCTGCATTTATTACAGGCACAAGACTTGTTCTTGTGGCAACTACAGGTGCACCCTCTTTGGGATGACGCATAGCTATGATATCTGCATATCCGCTTACTACTGCAATTGTATCTGCTACACTCTCACCCTTTTTGGAAGAGCTGGAGCTTGCATCCGAAAAACCAAGCACCTTTCCGCCAAGCTCCATCATAGCCGCTTCAAAGCTGAGTCTGGTTCTTGTGGATGGTTCAAAAAAGAGAGTTGCAAGCTTTTTATATCTGCATTTTTCTCTGTATTTTTCGGGATTTGCAATTATATCATTAGCCGTAGCTATGAGATTATCTATTTCCTCAACACTTAGGTCCAAAATATCGATGACGTGTCTCATATAGGTTCTTCCTTTCGTGAAATTTCAGGTTTTAAAGACTTATTATTTTATCCAGCTTTCGTCGGAGGGGTTGTTTCTAAATGCTATAAGTCTTTCTATATCCTCTTCCTTTATATAGCCTATTTCTGCAGCAACCTGTGCAACAACATCAAAGTTTGTAAGGCTCACATTCTTAACATTTGCCTCTTTGAGTCTCTCTATACCCTTTTTCATTCCGTAGGTATAGATGGACACGATACCAAGAACCTCTGCTCCCGCCTCACGAAGAACATTTACAACATCTATAACACTTCCGCCTGTGGAAATTAGATCCTCCACAACTACAACCTTCTGGCCTTTTTCGAGCTTACCCTCAATCTGATTGCCTCTGCCGTGGTCCTTGGACGAGCTTCTTACATAGCCCATGGGAAGTCCCATAATATGAGCTGTAATTGCAGCATGTGCTATACCTGCGGTGGATGTGCCCATAAGCACCTCACACTCGGGGTATTCTCTCTTTATTGTTTCTGCAAGGCCGTTTTCAACATCGTCTCTTACCTTGGGGCTTGTTAAGGTGAGTCTGTTGTCGCAATAAACAGGGCTCTTAATACCGCTTGCCCAAGTAAAAGGCTCTTCGGGTCTTAAAAATACTGCACCGATTGAAAGTAAATCTTTTGCTATAAGTCTATCCATTAGTTTGTACCTCCTACAAATTCTCTTACACATCTTCTGTATGCTTCCACAGGGTCGTCTGCCTTGGTTACAGGTCTTCCTACTACTATGTAGTCGGAGCCGATTTTGTTTGCCTCTTCGGGAGTCATAATTCTTACCTGGTCGCCTACGCTAGAATCCTTAAAGCGTATGCCGGGTGTAACCGTGAGAAAATCCTTACCGCAAACTTCGTGCACCTTGCCAGCCTCAAGAGGAGAACATACTACACCGTCGAGACCTGATTCCATAGCATTTTTTGCATAGTGCATTACCACTTCATCAAGAGGTCTGTCTATAAGAAGGTCATTTTTCATTCTCTCTTCGCTTGTGGAAGTGAGCTGTGTAACTGCGATGAGAAGAGGTCTTGTTCCGTCTTCTCTTGTGAGTCCCTCTATGGCAGCTTCCATCATAGCCTTTGTGCCAAAGGCGTGGAGATTGCACATATCTACATCAAGGTTTGAGAGAACTCTCATAGACTGCTTTACAGTGTTTGGGATATCGCAAAGCTTTAAATCCAAAAAGATTTTGTGTCCTCTCTCTTTAATTTCTCTTACAATGTCGGGTCCTGCCCCGTAGAAAAGCTCCATACCTATTTTTACATAGGGTTTCTCGTCCTTGAACTTACTTAAGAAATTCATTACCTCGTCCTTTGAATTGAAATCGCAGGCAATAATTACATCCTTACCCATTGTGAGCACCTCCAATAATATCTTTTAAACTGGAAATTCCATATTTTTTCATAACATTTGGCAAATCTTCTATAATATGCTTGCAAGCAAAGGGGTCAACTAAATTTTGTGCACCCACCTGAACTGCAGTAGCACCTGCGAGCATCATTTCTATTACATCCTCTGCAGTGGAAACTCCGCCCATTCCAATTATGGGGATTTTTACTGCATCATAGACCTGATACACCATTCTTACTGCTACAGGAAAAATGGCACTTCCGGAAAATCCGCCCATTTTGTTGGCTATAACAGGTCTTTTTGTTTTTAAATCTATTCTCATACCCATAAGAGTGTTTATAAGGCTGATACCGTCGGCACCTGCGTCCTCGCACGCCTTGGCTATGGATACTATGTCTGTTACATTTGGACTTAATTTTATAAATACAGGCTTGGTCGTAACTGCCTTAACGGCTTTTGTAACTGCAGCCGCACTCTCCGGCTCTGTGCCAAAGCTCATTCCGCCGTTATGTACATTGGGGCAGCTCACATTTACCTCTATAATGCCAACCTGCTCCTCTTTGTCTATTCTTTCGCAGCAGTAGGCATATTCGTCTATCGAAAAACCGCTTATGTTTGCAATAACTTTCTTATTAAAGCACTCTTTGAGTTTTGGAAGCTCCTCGGATATAACCTTGTCTATTCCGGGATTTTGAAGTCCAACGGAATTTATCATACCCGATGTGCACTCGGCAATTCTGGGAGTGGGATTTCCAAATCTGGGCTCCTTTGTGGTGCCCTTGAAGGAAAATGTACCGAGAATATTGATATCGTAAAGCTGGGCAAACTCATACCCAAAGCCAAATGTACCGCTTGCGGGAATTATGGGGTTGTCCAGATTGAGATTTGCAAGTGTTACCTTTGTATCTACCATATTATCTCCTCCCTTTCCAGAACGGGACCGTCCTTGCAGATTCTTTTATTGCCATATTTGGTCTTGCAACTGCAACCCATACAAGCTCCAAAACCGCATCCCATCCGCTCTTCAAAGCTATATTGACCGCTTGTATTTGCAATACTCTCTATTGCCTTAAACATTGGCATAGGACCGCAGGTGTAGAAATAATCGTAATCTGTATCTTTCATAACATCGGTTACAAATCCCTTTGTGCCGTAAGAGCCGTCGGCTGTGGTTACATACACTTTTGCACCGAGTTTTTTGAACTCTTCTTCGAAGAACACCTCGTCTTTGGTGTTAAAGCCGATTATTACGCTGACCTCTTTGCCCTCTTTAATGAGCTTCTTGGCAAGGTTATACATAGGCGGCACGCCCACACCTCCGCCAATAAGAAGGGGCTTTTGTGTCACCTTATCTGTATTAAAGCCATTTCCAAGACCTGTAAGCACACTTAAGCTATCGCCTTTTTTAAGACAAGCCATATATTCTGTGCCCTTGCCTACCACCTTGTATATGAGTGTGAGGCTATTTTCATCGTAATCGCAAACAGATATGGGGCGTCTTAAGTAAAAACCTTCAAGCTTTAGATTGACAAACTGACCGGGACGCACTATATCCGAAGTGTCGCCCGAGAGCACCATAAGATACACATCTTTTGCAATTTTTTCATTTTTTTCTATGCTAAATACTGTGTCTTTCATCATTACCTCCATAAGCTACATTACCATTACAGATTGTGTAGATGCACTTTCCGTAGACCTTCATATTTTGGAAAGGAGTGCTTCTTCCTTTAGACAAAAACTCATCACTTGAAATTGTGTATTCATCTGTGAGATTAAAAACAGTAAAGTTTGCCTTGTTTCCCACCTTAAGTCCGCTATCTATGCCAAATCTTTTCGATGGGTTTTCAGCCATAAGCTCTATGAGCTTGTCTATTGATATAATACCGCCTCGCACGAGCTTTGTATAGAGCACAGAAAATGCAGTTTCTATACCCACAATTCCGTTTAAGCTAAGAAGACCTCTATTCTTTTCCTCGGCACTGTGGGGTGCGTGGTCTGTTGCAATCATATCCACAGTTCCGTCGCATATTCCCTCGATAAGTGCAAGCCTATCCTCCTCGCTTCTTATGGGGGGATTCATCTTAAACGCACCGTCTTCCTTTAAATCCTTGTCCGAAAAAACAAGGTAGTGCGGACCTGTCTCGCATGTTATGTCTACGCCCTCAGCCTTTGCCTTTCGCACTATATCTACAGTTTCCTTGCACGATATATGGCAAACGTGGTAGGAAACGCCTGTCTTTTTTACAAGTTCTACATCCCTCTTAACAGGACCCCATTCACTCTCCGAGCATATGCCCTTGTGAGAGTGCTCTCTGGCATACTCACCATCGTGGATATATCCGCCGTTTAAAAGCGATTCATCTTCACAATGTGCGCTGATTATCTTACCGAGGCTACGAGCCTTATTCATAGCAGAAAGCATCATTTCTTCATTTTGTACTCCCCTGCCGTCATCGGAAAAGCCTATTACATAGGGTGCAATATCTTCCATATCGGAAAGCTCATCACCCTTTTGCCCCTTGGTAATTGCGCCAAAAGGATAAACACTTATTTTTGCATCCTTTTCTATGATGTCTGTCTGCACCTTGAGGTTTTCTAATGTGTCGGGCACGGGATTTAAATTGGGCATTGAGCACACCGCGGTGTAGCCTCCTGCCGCACAGGCACTGGTGCCTGTGAGTATTGTTTCCTTATACGAAAAACCGGGCTCTCTAAGATGCACATGAACATCTATAAACCCGGGGAAAATGTAAAGATTATCCAAATAATATACCTTATCGGATGCTGAAATATCTATGCTTTCGGAAATATCAACTATAACAGAATCGGACACCAGTAAATCCGATTTTCCATATCCGTGTATGAACGCATTTTTAAATAAGGTTTTCATATGTTGTCTCCTTACCGTCATAGTACCTTGATTATACCATTTTGTTGCAAAGTTGTCAACAAATCACCGGTAAAATTAACACTCGTTTTTCTAATATTTATATTTAATAAACAAAAGGTAAATAATAAGTAAAAAGTCAATTGGAGGATTTAATATGAAAAATAATTGCCAGATTCTTTACGCCTTTGCAAACGGCACTGTGGTACCGCTCAGAAAAGTAAACGACCCCGTATTTTCATCGCACACACTCGGAAAGGGTGTCGCCATTGAGCCAGTCGAAAACACACTCTACGCCCCCTGTGATGCCAAAGTGTCTATTATTGCAGATACTAACCACGCAATATCGCTTGTGGCAGAGTCGGGTGCGGAGATTCTTCTTCATATTGGCATAGACACAGTAAATCTCAATGGAAAATTCTTTGAGCCTCGGGTAGCGGTGGGCAAAAGTGTGAAAAAAGGCGACAAGCTCATAGAATTTCAAAGGGACAAAATAATATATGAAGGCTATGATGCTACCATATGTATGGCAATATGTAACACACCCGACTACAAGGAATTTGAAATAACCGACAAAGAGGATGTAACAGGTGACGATATACTGATGACGATTTACAAATAAAATCTTGGGGATGTATTTTTACATCCCTTTTATTTTGGAAAAAATTGTGTCTTGCCATATTCAATTTTGTATTGTATGATTGTATTCGTTGGTTGACATAATTTTTATTTTTCTTGCTACGGGTAGCAACTATCAAGAAAATCATAACTATTATGTAAACTAATTAAATTTTAAGGAGGATTTAAAGTGTCCAAATTCAAAAGATTTGTTTCATCTATGGCGACAGCTACAATTCTCGTTTCGGGAATTTGCGTTTCTTCTTTTGCAGCACTTCCCTCTGATGTAATCGGTACAGATTACGAGGAGGCTGCCAAGGTACTTGGTGCTTTTGAAATCATGGTGGGCGACGGCTCTTTATTCCGCCCCAATGATGTAATAACCCGTGCCGAGGTTACCAAGGTTGCAGTTGCATTAAAAGGACTTTCTGATTATGCACACACTCAGACAGATACAAAATTCCCTGATGTTAAAAAAGGTCACTGGGCAACAGGATATATTAACACAGGTGTTGACCAGGAGCTCGTAAAGGGCGACGGCAACGGTAATTTCCGTCCTGATGACAATATAACATACAACGAAGCGGTGACTATCATCGTAAGAGCGCTCGGATATGAGCCCCACGCACAGTCCAAGGGCGGTTACCCCGGCGGTTATATTTCCGCAGGTAACTCCACAGGCCTTACAAACGGCGTTGCTGTGGCTATGGCAAGAAGTTCTGCTCCCATTACAAGAGGACAGGTGGCACGCCTTGCATACAATGCTCTTGACATAAACACAATGGAGCAGAAGAGCTTTGGCGACACCACAAAGTTTGAAGTAACAGACGAAACTCTTGCAAATGCGTACCACGACGCAGAAAAGATAGAAGGTCTTGTAGAAGCAATAGGCTCTTCTGCACTCTCCGGAAGCGGCGTAGACAAAGATGAAATAGTAATAGATGGCAAAACCTACAAAATAGGTAATGCAGATATGAGAAATCTCCTCGGCTTTAATGTAGAAGCATACATTGTAGACGGAGCAAAAGGCAAAAAGACTGTAAAGGTTGCAGTACCCAGCTACAGACGAAACTCTGTAACCTCAATAAAGGCAGATGACCTCGATAAAATAGAAAACGATGGTTCTTCCAAGGTTATAACCTACTACCTAAACGATAAAAAGCAGACTGTAACCATAGGCGAAAATTCCCTTGTGGTATACAACGGAAAAGCAGGAAGCTTAGACGATATAGCTATGATCGAGTCCGGCGAAATTATGGTGGTTGAAAACGACAAGAATAAGAAAGTTGTTTTTGTAAACGAAACCGTAAACTATGTTGTAGACGAGGTAATACTCACATCCAACAGAGTTACCGATAAGTTTGGAAAATCTCCCCTCACACTCGACAAAGAGGACGAGGATGTAACATTTGCAATAAACAAAAACGGCATCTCTATAGATATAAAGGACTTAAATGAATGGGATGTAATAACTCTTACCGCATCTAAGGATAAGAGCATACTCCACCTTGATGTGTCCGATGCCAAGGTAGAGGGAACCGTAACAGAAATTGAAGACGAATATGTATATATAGCAGGTAACAAATATGAAGTTGCCAAGAATTATTTAGAAAGCATAAGACCCGGCGACGAGGGTGTATTCCACCTTGACACAGAGGGTAAAATTGCCGCAGTAAGCAATTCTAAGAAGGCTTCAAGAAACTATGCTTACCTTACCAATATTGCAGTAAGAAGCGGTCTTAATCCGTCACTTGAGATGCAGCTTCTCGGTCTTGACGGAAAGACAGCCACCTACACAGCGTCAAGCAAAATAAAGGTTAATTCCAAAACCTACTCTACTCCCCAGCTCGCTATGGATGCAATTGGCTCCAAGGGTCAGCTTGTGACAGTTGAATTAAACTCCGACGGTAAGGTTTCCAAATTGGAAAAGAGCACACAGAGCCTTTCTGTAGACGAGGATAAATTCCTTCTTAACTTCAGTGAAAATTCTGTTAAGTACAACGGCAAAACCTCTACTCTTCTTGCAGACGAAATGAATGTAAGGGTGGATGAAAACACCATAGTGTTTGATATTCCCAAATCTTCCAATGATGTAAACGATTACTCTGTAATGGGCAAGGATTTCTTTGCAGACGAAGGCACCTATGATATATCTGTTTACGATGTAAAGGAAGACCTCACAGCAGGCGTAATAATCGTTACAAATTCCGAAAGCAAGGTATCGGAGGACAGCAGTATTGTGATTGTAGAAAAGCTCACAAACTCCAAGAATTCCGAGGGCGAAGAAATTGAAAAGCTCCACGGCTTTGCAAATGGTGAAAAGGTAACACTTACCGCAGAAAAGGGAACATTTAAGAAGAATTCCGCAAGCCTTGAAAACGGCGATATTATTCAGGTAAAGAGTGATTCCAAGGGTAATGTAAAAGCTCTTAATGTCCTCTTTGATTCCGACAAAGCGGACGAATTTACAAACGAAATATCCCAAAACCTTACCACAATATACGGAAAGGTTACAAAGAAATTCTCAAATTCCTTTAACTTAAGCGTAAACGGTGGTGCCAGCAAGAATTACCTCATAGGCGATGCAACAATCTATATTGTAGACTCCTCCAAGAAGCAAAACACAATAACCGTAGGCGATATGTCCGACATACAGAAATATGACGATGCAAATCCCGAAAAGGTATTTGTAAGAATGTACAAAGACGAAGTTAAAGAAATTGTTGTTGTAAGATAAAACATCTTTTCTTTCATTTTCCAATACACCAAAAACGAGAAATGCATATGCATTTCGGGTTTTTTTATTTAGCTTTGGGTTTTGCTACAGCACCAAAAATCATACCAAACAGTATCGCCGCAGATATACCTGTAGCTGCACCCTTTACGCCTCCGCCAAGAACTCCGAGCCAGCCGTCCTGCGACACCGCCTTTTGCACTCCCTTGGCAAGAGTGTAGCCAAACCCTATTATTGGCACAGTCGCACCCGATTTTGCAAAATTCACTATAGGCTCATATATGCCAAGTGCGGTCAGTACAATGCCTGCTATAACATAAAATACCATTATTCTGGCGGGTGAAAGCTTGGTTTTGTCTATAAGAACCTGTGCTATAGCACAAAGAAGACCGCCTATAAGAAACACATACAAATACTTCATACCCTCACTCCTTACATACCGATACCGCGTGTGCAATACCAACTACATTTTCGCCAAGCTGATATGTCGTGGGGCTCATAAGAGCACCGGTGCACACAAGAAGCATCTTTTTTATATTGCCCTTTTCCATTTCCTTTAAAAAGTGACCGCAGAACACACTGGCAGAGCAGCCGCAGCCGCTTCCGCCCGCACCTGTATTCTGAGTATTGGGGTTAAATATCATATTTCCGCAGTCTAAGTGCTTTTTACTTATGTCCTTTCCTTCCATATTTATAAGCTCATTTAAAAGCGTACTTCCTATGCTACCCAAATCGCCTGTTACTATGGCATCGTAATCATCCTGAGTGCGTGAGGTGTCATCAAGGTGTGCTATGATGCACTTTGCGGCTGCAGGTGCCATAGCCGCTCCCATATTTGCCGAATCCTTAACACCCAAATCCACCATTACGCCTGTTGTAACACTCTCAACTCTTATATCCGATATGTCGGACGAAAGGATAACAGCACCGCTCCCTGTTACAGTCCACTGTGCCGACGGGGTACGCACCGCTCCGTATTCAAGCGGAAAACGATACTGCTTTTCGCTCGAGCAAAAATGGCTCGAGGTTGCCGCCAGAGCATTTTTGGCATAGCCTGCATCCACCATTACAGATGCAAGGCTCATAGACTCCGCCATAGTAGAGCAGGCTCCGTAGAGTCCGAAATACGGAATTCCCATATCCTTTAGTGCAAATGAGCTTGCCGTACATTGATTTAACAAATCGCCCGAAAAGGCATAATCTATATCATTACAGGTTAGATTTGCATTTGTAAACGCACCTGTTACTGTGTTCTTTAATATATTGTTTTCTGCCTGTTCCCAGTTTTTTGCTTCTATATATTCATCCTTGTAGACTACATCGAATTTGTCTCCAAGGGGGCCTTCGCCCTCGAGCCTTCCTACTGATGAAAAATAGCTTTTTATATACACGCCCTGCGTAAATTCTATGGTCTGATTTCCTTTTTTGATACCCATTTACATTCCCCCCAAAAGCTTATATATAAAGGCATATATTACCGAGCCGGATATTCCGTACACAATAACCGGTCCTGCTATTTTAAACATATTTGTACCCACTCCGGGAACCATTCCCTCGGTCTTATACTCCATAGCGGGCGAAACTATACTGTTTGCAAAGCCAGTGATAGGAACAAGAGTTCCTGCTTTTCCAAACAAAGCAATTTTATCGTATACGCCAAGTGCCGTAAGTAGTGCACCTATAAATATAAGTGTGGCACTTGTAAGTGCAGCTGCATCCTCCTTGCCGATATCAAGCATACGGTAGATGTCACAAATAAGCTCACCTATAATACAAATGATGCCTCCCACCACAAAAGATTTTACCATATCGGGAAAAAGCTTGGAATTGGGCGTCGCCCTCTTTACCATAGCGTCATACTCTTTGTTTGTTATCATAAATATATTCCCCTCTCATATTTTACAAAGGCAAAGGTGCCCTCTATTTTTCTAACTCTTTGGGAAGATGTGTTCTTTAAGTACAAATACATACCAAGAGCCACAGCAATAATAAGTGCAAATACAATGAGCTTTTTCATATATACCTCACAAATTCTTAATACTTTAAGTTTTTGCTATGAAAATAAAAAGTAAACTGGTTATTTTTGCAAAAAAACAAGGTACTTAAAAAGTACCTTGTTTTAATGCTCGCATTTTATTATTTATTATCGTTGTTTCGTATTTCAACTCTGCGTATTTTTCCGCTTATTGTCTTAGGAAGCTCATCCACAAAATCTACAATTCTGGGATATTTGTAGGGTGCTGTGTGGGTTTTTACATAAGTCTGGATTTCCTTTTTAAGTTCATCCGTCTTTTCCTTGCCCTTAACAAGCACGATTGTTGCCTTTACAATCTGTCCGCGGATTTCGTCGGGAACGGCAGTTATTGCACATTCGAGTACATAGGGAAGTTCCATTATTACATTTTCTATTTCAAAGGGTCCTATGCGGTATCCGGAGGATTTAATTACATCATCTATTCTTCCTACATACCAATAGTAGCCCTCTTCGTCCTTCCACGCAAGGTCACCTGTGTGATACATTCCGTCGTGCCAAGCCTTAGTGGTGCTCTCGTCGTCAAGATAGTATTCACTAAAGAGACCGCAGGGATTGCCCTTGTGGGTACGGACAACTATTTCGCCCGTTTCACCAATATCCACACTCTCGCCCTTGTCATTTACAATATCTATATCGTACATGGGGCTTGGTTTACCCATAGAGCCGGGCTTTGCCTTCATACCGCGGAGTGTACCAACAGTTAGAGTTGTCTCCGTCTGGCCAAAGCCTTCCATAAGGTTTAATCCTGTTGCCTCTTTCCATCTTTCAAAAACCTCGGGATTGAGTGCTTCGCCCGCAGTTGTGGAATACTCTATGGAAGAAAGGTCGTATTTTGACAAATCCTCTTTTATAAAGAATCTGTACATTGTAGGCGGAGCACAGAAGGTTGTGATGTTGTACTTTTTAAACATCGGGAGGATGTCCTCTGCACTGAATTTATCGAAATCATATACAAAAATTCCTGCTTCGCACAGCCACTGACCGTATATCTTTCCCCAGAGGGCTTTGCCCCAGCCTGTGTCGGATATTGTAAAGTGAATTCCGTCGGGATTTACATTGTGCCAGTATTTAGCGGTGATAAAGTGTCCCAAAGGATATTTGTGGTTATGGGCAACTATCTTGGGGTAGCCTGTTGTACCCGAAGAAAAGAGCATAAGCATATGGTCATCTCCGCAGGCAGAGTCAGCTTTTCTCTCGTACACATCGGAGAACTTATACATTTCTTTATCAAAGCTATGCCAGCCCTCTAAAGTGCCGTGGCTCATTATCTTAACCTCAACACTTGGGCATCTTACTGATGCAAGATCTGCCTGATGTGCTGTGTCGCCATCGCCTGTGCAGACTATTGCTTTAACCTTTGCGGCGTTGAATCTGTACTCAAAATCGTGCTCAACAAGAAGGTTTGTGGCAGGTATTGCCACAGCACCGATTTTGTGCAGTGCAAGAATGGAGAACCAGAACTCATAGTGACGCTTTAAAACGAGCATTACCTTGTCGCCCTTTTTGATGCCGAGGCTCTCAAAGTAGTTGGCGGTCATATTTGAGTATTTTTTAAGCTCGCCAAATGTAAACTTGCGGTCTGTTTTGTCGTTTGCTACATATATCATAGCGGTCTTGTCGGGACATTTTTCTGCAAGAGCATCCAGACAGTCAAAGGCAAAGTTAAATTTGTCCTCATTTTTAAAGCTTATTGCCTTAAGGCGCTTCTTTTCGTCTTTTTCGGTAATAACAAAGTTTTTATAAACCGCTGTCTTTGGCTGGTCGGCACGGTTTGTTTGTCTTGCAAGGTCAAAATTAGCTTCCGATTTTTCATCGCCGTGCATTACCATAGCATAGATTTCGGCAGCAAGTCCGTCCAGTGCCACAAGTGCGTGAGGCACAGTACTGTTGTAGTATATTGTGTCTCCCTCGCTTAGTATCTCTTCGTTATCGCCTATTATGGCTTTGAGCTTTCCCTTTATTACGATATCAAATTCCTGACCGCTGTGTGTGGCAAAGTGGGGGTTTTTCAAATCCTCTTCCGAATACGGAATGGTAACCCTAAAAGGCTCTGCCAATTTGTTTTTGAACATAGCAGCAAGGTTTTTGTATGTATACCCTTCTGTTCTTGTAATGGGAAGTCCCTCACCCTTTCTTGTGAGTTCATAGCCCGAAAGCGTGGGACTTGAGCCTTTTAAAAGGTCAGTGGGGTCAACGCCAAAAGCCTTGGCACATTTGTAGATAAAGGTAAAATTGAAGTCCTTTTTTCCGCTTTCAAATTCTCTGTAGTTTTCCACACTAAGTCCGGTCTTTTTAGCCATATCTTCGTAGGAAAGAGAAAGAAGCTCTCTTGTTTCCTTAATACGAAGTGCAACCTCCATAAGCTGCTGCATTTCTTCAGCTTTTTCAAATACTTCGCCGTTCATACTACCATCCTCCTTTGGTAATTTTTGGGGCGGCATTTTATAAAATAAAAAATTCCGCCTCAAAGTATCCTTTGAGACGGAATATCATTTCCGCGGTACCACTCAAATTGCACAAATTTTACCTTGTGCCGCTCACAGACTCTAACAAGCCTTATGCACTAACGCAGCATTTCTCGGGATGCGCCTACCTGCCAATAAAGCACTCGGACATCCGGCTCGGAAGTGATGGGCCACTGGAAAGCTCAGCCATTGGCTCGCAGCACCCGCCAACTCTCTTTAGACCTTGCAATCCGACCGTCTTCGTCACAGCCTTTTATTATTAAACTATGGGATGATTTTAGCACAAAAAAATAGGTGTTGTCAATAGTTTTTTTAAAAATTAATCACGGGTAGCTTTGAGTGCCCTCATAGAATTTAAAACTGCAATTACCATTACTCCCACATCGGCAAAAATGCCAAGTCGCATATCGGCAATTCCCACAGAAGCCAGAGCGAGACACGAAAACTTTATAAAAAGAGAAAATACTATGTTCTGCCTTACTATGTTCATACACTTTCGTGCTATACAAATTGCCTTTACTATCTTTTTGGGGTCGTCGTCCATAATGACGATGTCTGCCGCCTCTATTGCAGAGTCAGAACCGAGCGCTCCCATAGCAATTCCCACATCGCTGCGGGCGAGGACCGGTGCATCATTTATGCCATCCCCTGCATATACAGTTGTCTTGTTTTTGGGGGTACTTTTCATTATCTTCTCAAGTGCCTCTACCTTGCCCGAGGGTAGTAGCTCGGAGATGACAGTATCTATACCCAATTTTTTTGCAATTTCCTCTGCAGTTTTTCTGTTGTCGCCCGTAAGCATAGCGGTTTTCTTTATGCCAAGCTTTGAAAGGGCGGATACCATAGAAATGGCATTTTCTTTTATTTCGTCAGCTATTAATATATATCCTGCGTACTCACCGCCTATTGCCACATGGACGGCTGCAAGTGATGGTGAAATGTCAGGAATTTCAATTCCTAGTTTTTCCATAAGTTTTGCATTTCCCACCGCACAGGGTGTTTCGTCTACCACAGCCGTAACACCCATACCGCCGTGTTCCTCTATGATTTTAACATTTGATATATCGCCTTTTTTGGAATATGCTTTTAGAATGCTCACGGCTATGGGATGTGTGGAGCTAAATTCCGCCATAGATGCAAAATACATAAGGCGGTCTTTATCGGTATTATACGGCACTGTGTCTTTTACTGCAAATTCACCCTTGGTGAGAGTTCCTGTTTTATCAAAAGCTACAGAGCCTACTCTGGACAAGCTCTCTATGTAGTTTGAGCCTTTTATGAGAATTCCCTCACGGCTTGCACCGCCTATTGATGCAAAAAAGCTTAAGGGAATACTTATAACAAGAGCACACGGACAGCTTATTACAAGGAATGTAAGCGCCCTGTAGAGCCACACAGACCACGGTGCTACACCCATAAATACCCACATAAAAAGCGGCGGAAATACTGCCAGACAAAGTGCGAGAATACACACAGTGGGTGTATATACCATACTGAATTTAGAAATAAATTTTTCCGCTCTGGACTTTCTGCCTGACGCATTTTCCACAAGCTCAAGAATTTTGGATACAGTTGAATCTTCAAACCTTTTTGTTGTGCGGATTTTTAGGGCAGAGCCAATATTGATGCATCCGCTTAAGGCTTCGTCCCCCGCCTTTACCCATACAGGCATAGCCTCGCCTGTGAGTGCTTTTGTATCGAGTGAGGACTCTCCCTCTTCCACTACGCCGTCTATTGCTATTTTTTCGCCGGGTTTAACAGTTATTACCGTTCCGATTTCTATAGTGGAAGCTTCCGCACACACAAGTGAGCCGTCCTTTTCTATGTGCACACTGTCGGGACGGATATCCATAAGACTTGCAATATTTTTACGGCTTTTGCCCACTGCACAGCTTTGAAAAAGCTCTCCCGTCTGGTAAAAAAGCATAACCGCAACGGCTTCGTTGTAGTCGCCGCTACCCGAATAAACTGCAAGTCCAAAAGCTCCCACTGTGGCTATTGCCATAAGAAAGTTTTCGTCAAACACTCTTCCGTTTATAATGCCCCTTAGAGCTTTTCTTAATATATCGTAGCCTATTACAAGATATGTAAGAAGAAAAAGGGCAAATCTCAAAACGCCGTATGTTTTTACTATATTAAGTACAATTGTAAGACAAAGGCTTATTATTATCCTTGTAAGAATCTTCTTTTGCTTGCGATTCATAGTGCCTCCGCATAAATTTCAAAATCGGATTCTACCTTTGTGCACGCCTTTAAGATAGCTTTTACAACCTTGTCTTCGTTTGCACCGTCTTCGAATACTACTGTCATCTTCTGCATCATAAAGTTTATTCTTACATCGCAAACTCCATCGACTTTTTTTGCAGCCTGCTCACAGAGATTGGCGCAAGAAGCACAATCCACTTCTATTTTGTATGTCTTTTCCATAAAAGCACCTCTTTTTTAATTTTTCGATTAAACACTTGTTTAATCGTTAGTCTTAATGTATAATAATTTATAGTAAAAGTCAAGAAGACCGAAAGGTATAGTTCCAAAAGGGACAAATGTGCTTCCAAAAAGGAGAATTCTATGAATACAATTTCTCTTCCTCACAACCACTCAAAAGACAAAAGCATCTCTCGCATTCATCTTAAGTTAAACCACGAGTTTTCTACATCGGCAGAGCTTTTTAGGATACTTGGCGACACCACAAGAATCCGCCTGTTCTGGATTTTGTGCCACGGCGAAGAATGTGTAACAAACCTTGCCTACCTTACAGGAGTGTCCAGCCCTGCGGTATCTCATCACATACGCTTTCTTAAAAAAGCCGGACTTGTAGAAAGCAGGCGAGACGGCAAAGAGGTATACTACAAATCGGCAGACAATAAGGTCTGCAGATATCTGCATCTTATGACAGAGGAAATTATGAACATAACCTGCCCCGAGACTAAAGACAAAGACGGTCTGTCGTCAAGACAGATAATAAGAAAAATCCACGACTACCTTTTGGAAAACTTAAGCGAGAGGATAACCATAGAGGAGATATCCAAAAAGTTTCACATAAATCCTACCACACTCAAAAAAACATTTAAGGACGAATACCAAATGTCTGTTGCCGCACATATAAAACAGCACAGATTGGAAAAAGCCGCAAATCTTTTAATAACAACGGATGACAGTATTTTTAAGATTGCAAAATCCGTAGGCTACGAAAGTCAGAGCAAATTCACCCAAGCATTTAAAGAGGTGTATGGAGTTCTTCCCACTTCATACCGAAACTTAGAATAATTTTAAAAGGACTGTAAAATGGTAAAATACAAAGTAAGTTTTGTATATCATTTTACAGTCCCTTTTATTAGTTGCATTTATTTTTGCTGCAGGAGTCGGCATACGGACACCCTATACACCTTTTGCCTTTTTTCTTTTGGCGATATATGTAGTAGAGAGCAAGAAAAACCACTGCAAGAACAATCAGAATTATTATAATATTTTCCATATCGGCATCCTACATCCTCACATTGTTTTGGCGGGGCTTTATACAAAGATATGTGATAATTGCAGCAATAGCACAAACTACTAAAAGTCCCGACAAAAATCCCTCACCCATATGTCCTGTGCTAAAAAGTGTACCTATCTGATACACAAAATATCCAAGGGTGTATCCTACTCCAAGCTGGAGAGAAATTCCTCCAAGCAGCCACTTGGCACTCTTCATTTCGGAATTCATAGCACCCATAGCCGCAAAACAGGGCGGTGAAAAAAGATTGAACATAAGATACGAAAGTGCCGCCAGCTTTGTTATTGCAAACATCATACTTACATCTTGTCCCGCAGCCTCCATAGCAACAAAGGTGTCGGCATCAACAAGATTATTAAGACCTGCAAAGCACACAGCCAGAGTGCCCACAACATTTTCCTTGGCGATAAATCCTGTAAGTGCTGCCGCAGCAAGCTGCCACGAAACAACGCCCACTATGGGATAGAGCACATACGCAAACGGTCTTGCAACTACAGAGAGTATGGAATCCTCTGCTACTGTCGCCACATCAAAGCCAAGGGTGAAAGTCTGCATCACCTGTACCGCAGTGTTGCAGATGAGGATGATTGTAGCAGCCTTTACTATGTAAGCCCAACCGCGTGAGCACATAGATGTAAAAGCTCTTAAAAAGCTTGGAATCTTGTATTCGGGAAGCTCCATTATAAAAAATGATTTCTTTTGCCTTGTGCCCGTAATCCTGTTTACAATAAGTGCACCCAAAAAGATGATTACTATGCCCACAAAGTACATAAGAGGTCCTACCCAGGCAGAGCCGGGGAAAAATGCACCTGCAAAAAGTGCTATAACAGGTAGCTTTGCACCGCAGGGCATAAAGGGTGCCAAAAGTGCGGCAGCTCTTCGCTCACGCTCGGTGCGGATTGCACGACAAGCCATAACGCCCGGAACTGCACAGCCTGTGGCAATAACAAAGGGTATTACGGATTTTCCAGATAGTCCGACCTTTTTGAATATGGGGTCCAAAACTACCGACACTCGTGCCATATATCCGCAATCCTCTAGAAGAGCTATGAAAAAATACATAACCATTACAAGAGGCAAAAATCCTATAACCGCAATTACACCGCCTATTACTCCGTCTATAAGAAGCGACGAAACAAGCGGGCTTGCCCCGGAGAAAAACTCTGCTAAATGCTGCTGTCCCATTTCCAGATATGCCACAAGAGAGTCCGAAATCCACACGCCCGGACCCGATTGCGAAAGCCAGAACACAAGATACATTACAACGGCAAATATAGGTATGCCAAGATATTTGTTTGTGAGGATTTCGTCTATCTTGTCCTGCGAATTTCTGCTATTTGAAAACACCTTTCTTTTCTCTACGGATTTTACAAGGGTGTTTACAAATTCAAATCTTTTTCTGTCGGCTTCTTCCACAGCTTTTTTGCTTTTTAAATTCACATTTGCGTCTACATACGGTGCTTTTTGCAGTGTGCCTCTGACGGACACCGCCGCATCTATAACCTCTTTTAGACCTTCGCCGTGTGTTGAAGCGGTATGTATAACCTTGCAGCCGAGCCTTTTTGAAAGGGCGGCGGCATCTATCTTTGTATCTTTCTTTTCGGTTACATCCGACTTATTTAAGGCAACCACCACGGGAATTCCAAGTTCCAGAAGCTGAGTGGTAAAAAAAAGACTTCGGCTAAGATTGGTAGCATCTACTATGTTTATTATTACATCGGGGTTTTCGTCTTTTACAAAAGAGCTTGTTATGCTCTCCTCCGAAGTAAAAGGACTCATAGAGTATGCACCCGGAAGGTCCACAGCCGTGATTTTAAGTCCCTTGGGGCAAAAGCTTTTTTTAACAGTATTCTCTTTTTGTTCTACTGTAACACCCGCCCAGTTGCCAACCTTTTCGCTGCTTCCTGTGAGCGCATTGTACATAGTGGTCTTTCCGCTGTTTGGATTGCCTGTAAGTGCAATTCTCATTTGATTTCCTCCTAGTTAGTGATGACTATGTTAATGGTTAGCCAAAACTAACCTGACATTATAAAAATAAATCCGTCCCATTTTTCTCTACGCTACCGAGATAGCCTGAGCCAAATCTCTGCTTATATTGTAGCGTCCGTCCTTTATCGACACGATGCAGCTTGTTCCAAGATTGGAAATAACCGTAATCGGCTCACCCACATAGCATCCCAGCGAGAAGAGAAACGAATTGAGCTCCTCGTCATTAGTATTTATATCACAAATTATGTATTGTTTGCCAACTTTAGCATTTGATAAATCCATATATGAGTGTCTGCCTTTCGTGAAATTGATTAGTTTAGACTAACTCGCTTGTCCAAAAAAACGATTAGTTAACACTAACCTTGGTTATTTTATCATACTTTTATTGGTGTTGTCAAGAGGTATTTCCAACATTTACATACTATATTTAATATGAAGGCACATAAAAAAAGATGCAAATCCAAACAAAATTTTTGTGTGGATTGCATCTTATAAACTTAGTTTATATTCGGCACAAATGCACTCATCTTTTCGAGCTTAAAGAGATTTGCCTTGTGCTTTTTGTCTATGAGTTCTTTGGTAGCTTCATCGTCTATTTTGCCCTCGCGGATGTATCTGTCGAGCACTGCATAGGTAAAGCCCAGGTTTTCCTCGTCGGTTTTACCGCAAAGTCCGTCTATGGGAGTTTTGTCCACAAGCACATCGGGAAGACCGAGAATTCTGCCTATTTCCTTAACCTCGGTAACTGTTAGGTTGCACATGGGCGAAAAGTCACCTGCGGCATCGCCGTAGCGTGTGGAATAGCCCACCCAATCCTCCGAAAGATTGCAGGTGTTTACTACCCTGCCGTTTAAGCTCTGCGACAGGGCATAGAGTATGCTCATACGAATTCTCGGCGGTAGGTTTGTGGTGGCTTGTGTCGTCATTTCTATTTTTTCCAAGACCGAATTGGTAACTGCGTCTATGGTGTCTTTGATATTTATTTCGTAGTACTTTATTCCAAGATGAGTGCATAGTAGATATGCCATATCTATATCGTGCTGATTTCCGCAGGGCATAAGGACGCCTATTACCCTGTCCTTTCCAAGTGCCTCTACGCAAAGTGCGGCAGCAACGGAGCTGTCTTTTCCGCCCGATATGCCCACTACGGCATTACAGCCCTTTCCGTTTTCTTCGAAAAATTCTCTTATCCAGTTTACGCAATCATCTTTTACTTTGTGTGCATCAAACATATTTGTACCTCCGTAGATATGAAGTGCAAGATAAAATTATTGTACCATAATATATACAATTTGTAAATAATATTTATACCCTGCGCAGTTGACATCAAAGCCATTATAATATAGAATAGTGTATGGTGATATAATGAATATTATTATGCAAAATTCCACCACCGCAGTTATAAGCGGTGTCTCGGACTTTGACCTTGCACACACCTTCGAGTGCGGTCAGTGCTTTCGCTGGACAAGAGAAGATGACCTTTCGTTTGTGGGTGTGGCATACGGCAAGGCCGTTAAGATGTGTTTAGATAAGGATACACTCACCATATACAACACCTGCCTTTCGGATGTTGAAAACATATGGCTTGACTATCTCGACCTTAAAAGAGATTACAAAGAGATAAAAAAGCTCTATGAAAATGATAAATATCTTGCAGAAGCGATAAAGTTCGGACACGGCATACACATTCTCAATCAAGATATATTTGAATGCCTTATTTCCTTTATCATATCCTCGCAAAATCAGATACCAAGGATTAAAAAGATTGTGCATAAGCTTTGCCTTATGTACGGAAAAAAGATAAATCTGGACGGTAAGGATTTGTACACATTTCCTACCCTTGACGATATGAAAAACGCTTCTTTAAAGGATTTGGAAGCTTTAAGAGCGGGCTACAGAGCATCTTATATTATCGATGCCATAGAAAAGCTCTCCTCGGGCGAGGTTTGTCTTGAAAAGATTAAAAATATGCCATATCAAGAGGCAAAGAAGGCTCTTATGAAAATAAAGGGCGTAGGTCCCAAGGTTGCAGACTGTGTACTTCTTTTTTCGGCAGGCAAAACCGAATCCTTCCCCATAGATGTGTGGGTGGAGAGGACTATGCGCTCTTTGTACCTAGACGAAAAAGCCACAAAGAAAATGATAGAAGAAGAAAGTGCCAGATTGTTTGGAAAATATGCAGGCTTTGCCCAGCAGTATCTTTTCTACTATGCAAGAGAAAACGGAGGCTTTGCCAAATAAAACCTTTGATATTATACTGAAATATGATATACTGTTAATTAGATGCTTTAGGAGGGCACAGCAAATGAAAGACAAATTTACAATATCCATAAAAGGTCTCCAGAGCTATGCAGGCGATGGGGAGGACAGCGATATAGAGCTTGTAAGCGAATGTGAATTCTACCAAGAGGACGGAGTTTATTTCTGCAACTATGAGGAGTCGGAAATAACAGGACTTGGCGGTACAAAGACATCTATCGAAATAGGAAATGACTATGTTTCTCTACTTAGGCGAGGCACCGTAAATTCGCAGATGCTCTTTATTGAAGGTAAAAAAACCACCTCTCTCTACTCTTTGCCCTTTGGCGAGCTTACAATAGATATACACACAAAAAGCCTTAGTGCCGATGTAAACGAAAACGGCGGAAAGCTTAAGGTAGACTACATAATAGACATAAATAGTTCCGCAGGCGGACACAACACATTTGACATAAACATATACAGATAAGGAGATTAAATTATGAACGACATAATAAAAAGCATAAAGAATGAGATATCATCTGTTACCAAAAAGGCTCTTCTGGAAATGAAGGTGGATGTGGATGTAGATATAGAAATCGAAATCCCAAAGGAAAAAGCACACGGCGATTTTTCCATAAATACCGCCATGAAGCTCACAAAGCTTCTTAAGATGCCCCCGAGAAACATAGCAGTGTCTCTTACAGAGGCTATGAACTTTGACGGCACCTATATAGACAGATGCGAGATTGCAGGACCAGGCTTTATAAACTTCTATTTAAAGAGCGACTGGCTCTATGACGGACTTAAACTCATAGCCGAAAAAGGCAGTGACTACGGCGCAATAGACATAGGTCAGGGCAAAAAGGTTATGGTGGAATTTGTAAGTGCCAACCCAACAGGGCCTATGCATATGGGTAACGCAAGAGGCGGTGCTCTGGGCGACGGAATTGCAAGTGTACTCGAAAAAGCTGGCTATGATGTAACACGCGAATTCTACATAAATGATGCAGGTGCACAGATAGAAAAATTCGGCAAATCCTTGGAAGCAAGATATATGCAGCTCTTTGATGAGAGTTTCCCCTTCCCTGAGGACGGATATATGGGCGGCGACATAAAAACACACGCCAAAAATTATGCCGATATAAACGGAAACAAGTTGTGCTCTTTAACTAGCGACGAAAGAAGAAGTGCCCTTGTAGACTATGCTCTTCCCATAAACATAGCAAATCTTAAAAGGGATTTGGAAAAGTACAGAATAAACTACGACATATGGTTCCCCGAGAGCACTATTCACGCAAACGGCGAAGTGGCACATACCATTGAGCTTCTTAAAAAGAGCGGTCTTACTTACGAAAAGGACGATGCTCTCTGGCTTAAGACAACAGAATTCGGCAGCGAAAAGGATGAGGTGCTTATCCGTGCAAACGGCATACCCACATACTTTGCAGTAGACATAGCATACCACAGAAACAAATTCGAAATACGAGGTTTTGACAAGGTAATAAACATCTGGGGTGCCGACCACCACGGCCACGTAGCAAGAATGGAAGGCGCTATGGACGCTATAGGCTCTGACAGCAAAAAGCTTAAAGTGGTAATAATGCAGCTTGTCCGCCTCATAAAAGACGGCGATGTGGCAAGAATGAGTAAGCGCACGGGCGAAATGATAACACTTTCCGACCTTATAGACGAAATTGGTGTTGATGCCGCAAGATTTTTCTTCAATCTTCGTCAGGCAGGAAGCCATCTCGAATTTGATTTGGACCTTGCCGTTAAACAGAATAACGACAATCCTGTGTTCTATGTTCAGTATGCACACGCAAGAATTTGCTCCATTTTAAGAAATCTGGAAGCTGAGGGCGTTGTGCTTAAGGACATAAAGGATATTAACCTTTCGCTCTTAAATGCTAAGGAGGAAATTGAACTTATAACAAAGCTTAATTCCTTCCCACAGGAAATAGAGCTTGCTGCACTTTCCCTTGAGCCGAGCAAGCTTACAAGATACCTTCTTGACCTTGCTGCACTCTTCCACTCCTTCTACAACAGCTGCAGAGTAAAGGGCGAAAAAGAAGATATTATGCAGGCAAGACTCACCCTTGTATCACTCACAAAGACAGTAATTAAGAACACTCTCGATATACTTAAAATCAGCGCACCCGAAAAAATGTAATCTTAAAAATTAAAGCATACGGAGTTTAGCTTTCCGTGTGAAACAGATGCTTAAGGATGTGAATTAAATGAAAAAATTAGTTAGTCTCGTGCTTTGTATTTTGATGTCGATATCATCATTTGGCGTTTTGGCAGATGGTGCTCCTATCCTTTCGGATGGAGAAGCTGCAAAGATACTTGTAGAGCAAAGTGCAAACCTTATAATTAGTCAGTACAAAGACGAAAAGTTAAGAGAAGAGCTCTATGAAAAAACTCTTATGAAGCTTATGGAAGAGCATCCCGAGCTTATAGAGGATGCTTACAGAGCTATGTTTTCCGAGCTTGACGAGCATACTACATATTACACCACCGAGGAATATAACTACTTTACCGAAAGTATGGACGGAGAGATTTCGGGCATAGGCGTTGTAGTTACTATGCTTCCCGAGGGACTTCTTGTAACCGAAACTACTGCCGAATCTCCAGCGGCACAGGCAGGCGTTAAGCAGGGCGATATAATAGTTACTGTAGACGGTCAGAGTATTGTAGGTATGTCGCTTGAGATGGCAAGGTCCTTTGTTATAGGTCCTATAGGCTCACCTGTTAGGATAGGCGTTTTAAGAGACGGCGGCATAACAGAATTTACCATTACAAGACAGCCCGTCGTTATAGAGCCCGGCTCATATCAGATTTTGGACGGAAAAGTGGGCTATATAGAACTCCAGACCTTTGATGCATCGGCACCCGTGCTTGTAAATAACGCACTAGACGCCTTTGACAAAGAGGGGATTACAAACATAATCTTCGATTTAAGATACAATCCCGGCGGCTCTGTTGAGGCTCTTGTGGATATTTGCCAGAGAATAATACCAAAAGGCCCCGTAATACACTTTGAGTTCCAGAACGAAGAAGAAAACATCACACTCTATTCCGAGTGCACAAACCCAAAATATTCCCTTATTGTGCTTGTAAATGAATACAGCGCAAGTGCATCCGAGGCTTTTGCCGGTGCAGTTCAGGACAGCGGTATCGGATTTGTAATGGGCGAAACAACCTATGGCAAGGGTACTATGCAAAACCTTATCAACTTCCGCATTGGCGGCGGTGTTAAGATGACTGTTGCTGAGTATCTTACAAGAGACAAGAGACACATAGACGGCGAAGGAATAAAGCCCGATTACTATGAAACCGACAAAATGATAAGAATGAAGGGCGCAGGCCTTAATGATTTTGATTTTAACACCGATATAAAGATTGGTGACAAAAACACATTTGCACTTGCACTTAACGAAAGACTCTGGGCTCTTGGCTACGATGTGGGCATCCCCACAGATGAATTTACCGAAAAGACCAAGAGAGCGGTTATTACCTTCCAGGGCTTAAACAATATGGAACCCACAGGCATTTGCGACTGGCAGACACAGGTTAATATAGAAAATGCGATGCAGAAGCACGAATTTTCCAATAACAAATGCTTTAAGTCCGCACTTCATATATTTAAGTCAGGAACATTTAATCTGTATATGAAGGAAATAAAAAAGAAAAAATAGTTTCCAAAAATAGCAAGAGGTCGTAGCGATAAGCTATGACCTCTTGTTATTTTGCTACTCTTTATAAATCCACTCTGTTTCTTTTCCCGCCATTTGTAAAATCAGTGATGTTCTGTGCCACCTCGTTTATACACCTCTGTCTTGACTCAAGTGCTCCCCAAGCCATATGCGGTGTTAGGAGGACATTTGGATACTCTCTTATTTCGTACAAGGGGTTATCCTTAGAGAGCGGTTCTTTGGAATACACATCTGTGCCGAATGCTCCAATTACACCGCTCTTTAGCGCATCTGCCACAGCCTTTTCGTCTGTAACAAGTCCTCTTGCGGTGTTTACAATTATTACATCCTTTTTCATCATACCAAGGCGTCTTTTGTCTATGAGGTGGTGTGTTGCATCATTTAATGGTGTATGCAGAGTTATAATATCCGACTCACTGCATAGGGTATCTATGTCAACCACTTCGCAGTCGTCTGTTTTTGTTCTTTTGTTAACTATTACTCTGCACCCGAGAGCATTAGCAACTGCACCTACCTGCTTACCGATGTTGCCGTAGCCCACTATGCCCCATGTTTTACCGCAAAGCTCAGAATACATAGGTGTAAGGCAGTTTGCAACACCGCTTTTTGTATACGAGCCGTCATTTACAACCTGTCGGTATTCATTTAAATGACAAGAGAGAGAAAGCACCATAGCGACTGTAACCTGCGACACGCTGTGCGAGGAATAGCCTTCCACATTACAAACAGCTATGCCTTTTTTCTTGCAATAGTTAACATCCACATTATCATAGCCTGTGGCAAAAAGGCATATAAGCTTTAAGCTTTTTGCATCCTTAAGGTTTTCTTCATTTAGCTTAACCTTGTTTACTATTACAACATCGCTTTCTTTTATTCTTTGAGAAACATCATCTGCACTTGTGGACGGATATATTTCGCAATTTCCTATTTCTTCGATAGGTTTTAGTGTAATCCCCTCGCCCAAAGTGTTGGCATCAAGTATTGATATCTTCATTTTTCTGTTCTCCTTGGTACTTTAGATTTCTTAGTATAACATTCTTTCCCCGCCATGCAAATGCACGGTCTTTGTATTTCTCCTTAAACTGTGTGTTGGATATTCCCTCTATATCCTCCAAGCTCAATGAGGTTATTGTGTTTTCTTTGAATCTCTCTATATTGGTATGGCAAATATCCTCATTGTGCGGGCATACCTTCTGGCATATATCACAGCCAAACACCAATGGGTGTTTTTTTAGCTTTTCTAATTCGTTTTCTGTAAGCTCACCCTTTTTCTGTGTTATATGGGAAAGGCATTTTTCTATGCAAAAGCCATCTTTGAGCGCCCCTCCCGGACAGGATGTAACACATTTTAAACACATATTGCACTCTCTTAGGAAAGGTTTATCTAAGGGCAAAGGCGCATCGCATACAATATAGCCTATAAAAAAGTACGAGCCGTATTTATCGTTTATGCACATAGAGTTTCTTCCCCTAAAGCACAGCCCAGCTTTTAGAGCAAGAAGCCTGTCTATTTCGGGGCCTGTATCTGCGTGGACACTGAAGTTTTTAATACCCAATGAGCGTGCAACGGAATTTAATATGTCTCGTATCACTATGTGGTAGTCCTCGCCGTGAGTATATATGCTAAGGTTGGAATCCTCCTCATATCCGCAAAAGTACGGAAAGAGAGCAACTATGCACCTTTCATAGTCAGTTCCCATTATCCTGTTGTATTCCTTTGCATCACACACACCAAAGGTGTCTATATTGAATTTTTGGAATTCATTTTTAAGATTCATACCGCAACATTTCCTTAAGGTTAATAAGAGCCTTTTTTTCTATTCGTGACACCTGCACCTGCGATATCCCAAGCCTTTTTGCAACATTTGCCTGAGTTTCGTACATAAAATACCTGTATGCTACCACAAACCGTTCCCTTTCATTGAGTCTGGATATGGCATCGGAGAGAGAAATTTTATCTACGGATATTAGGTCGCATTCGTCTTTTAACACATCCATAAGATACATTTCGCTCTTGTCAGAGTTATTTACCGGGCGGTATATGGAATCGCAGGGACTGCACGCCTCTGTTGCCTCTGTGAGAGTATATATATCCACTCCCAGCTTGTCCGCAATTTCGGCAAGTGTAGGTTCTCGCATATATATGGCAGAAAGCTCTCTGGACGCACTTGCAGCCGCCATAGAAAGCTCCTTGTAACGACGGCTTACCTTGACCATACCGTCATCTCGAAGAAACCTCTTTATTTCACCCGTTATAACAGGCACCGCATATGTAGAAAACATAACATCGTAGGACTCGTCAAACCGCCTTATAGCCTTTACAAGACCTATCATACCGATTTGTCTTAAATCCTCCAAATCGCAGCCTCGATTTTCAAATCTTACCGCTATGCTGTGCACAAGACCTGCATTTTTCCTTGTAAGCTCCTCTAAAGCCTTCTTGTCTCCCGTTTTTGCTTCTTTTAATAATTCATACACCTTGGCCACCTCTACTTAATGGCTCAAAGGCGATTTTTGCCTATTTGCTTGACCATAGTAACCTTGGTGCCCACATCCACTATGGATTCCACCTCGACTGTGTCCATAAAGGTCTCCATAACTGTAAAGCCCATTCCCGAGCGTTCGCCGTCGGTATTTGTGGTAAAGAGCGGCTCTCTAGCCTTGTTAACATCGGCAATTCCTCTGCCGTTGTCCTTTACTACTATGGTTATGGTGCTGTCCTCCACGGTGCAGTCCATATACACAAAGCCGTGTGTTTTGCTGTAGCCGTGCACTATGGAGTTTGTCACAGCCTCGCTCACTGCAGTTTTGATATCTGCAATTTCTTCGAGCGTGGGGTCAAGCGGTGCTGCAAAAGCTGCAACTACAGTTCTTGCAAATCTTTCGTTTTCGCTTTTATCCAAAAATTTGATTGATACAGAGTTATTCATATGTGTCCCCCCTTTCCTACGCTGTTTTAAGTGCGTCCGAAAGGGATTCGCATACTCTTGTGATTCTCATAACTCCCGAAAGCTCAAGAAGTTTTTTTAAAGTCGGCTTGTTTGCCACAATACAAACCTCGCCGTTTATGGCACTCATAAGCTTGTAGCGGCCGATTATGATTCCTATTCCCGAGCTGTCCATAAAGTCCAGCTTGGAAAAATCAAACACAACCCTTCTTACATTCTCGTGGGTTATTCTAAAATCTATCTGTTCACGAATTTGGCTAGCATTGTGCTGGTCAATATCGCCCGTTACAGATACCACGAGAGAAGTGTTTCTCATTGTGAATTTTATCATAAATAATTCCTCCTTTGAATAATATATATTTCTTTGGAGAAATTATTTTTCCTTTGACGGGAAATGAAATGTTATGACAGATATTGTCTTACAGCTCCCGCAAGATAGAGAGAGCCTGCTATGCATACAAATCCGCCGTCACCTGCGAGGGTGCGTGCCACATCCACCGCTTTTTTGTAGTCGCTTTCGTATATGGCATTGGGAATATATTTTTTTATTTCATCATATACCTTCTTAGCATCTATCTGTCTTACACTTGGAACATCCGTTACCACAAATCTTCCTTCAAGCTCCGACAACACCTTTGCCGAAAGCTCAAAGTCCTTGTCGTTTAGCATACCTATTACAAACACTCTGTTCTCTTTGGGAAGATACATATTTACGCTGTCCCTTAGTGCCTCTATACCGCTTAAGTTGTGTGCTCCGTCTATAATAGTGCGAGAGCCGACTCTTTCAAAGCGGCACATCCACACGGACTTTTCTATGCCCTTTTCAATATAATCATCTGCTATATTAAGCTCTCTTGCACACTTTATTGCAAGTGCCGCATTGGATGCCTGATAGCTTCCAAGTAGCTTTAATCTTATTTTAAGTCCCAGTGCGTATATATCGGTATAATCAAGATTTGCACTTATTACACGGTAGTCCTCTTCGGCAGTAACTACCCTTGCACCCTGTTTATCGGCATAACTCTTTATAATTTGTCTTTCGCTTTCTTCTATTTCGCTGTGAAGCACACATACGGAATTTGGCTTAATTATGCCTGCTTTTTGCAGAGCAATATCTGCCATAGTGTGCCCCAGTATTTCGGTGTGGTCGAGCCCAAGGCGTGTTATGACGCACAGAGCAGGGTCTTCTATTACATTCGTAGAGTCAAGAAGTCCGCCTATACCGCACTCAATTATCGCATAGTCGCACTTTTCTTCTTTGAAATACAAAAATCCTATTGCAGTTATTATCTCAAATTCAATAGGATGTATGTCTTTTAGATTATTTATGGCTTCTGCCACCAGATTGGTATAGTAAATGAGCTTTTCCGCGGGGATGTTCTCTCCGTTTATTGTAAGGCGTTCATTAAAAACTTCGATATACGGCGAAGTGTTCATACCCACCTTGTATCCACACTCTCTCAAAATGTTTGAAAGCATACAGGACACCGAGCCTTTGCCGTTTGTGCCCGCTATGTGTATGCATTTTAGTTCCTTTTGCGGATTTCTAAGAGAATTAAGCAGGGCTCTGATATTACAAAGCCCTGCTTTATTACCTAATCTGCCTGCAGAATGGATGTAGTCTATACATTCCTTTTCTGTTCTAAGCAATTAAATCACCCTAATTTTTCTATGCTTTCCAAAACTTTTTTAAGCATTTCTGTGTACTTTTCGCCTTTTGCCTTTTCCTCGTCTACAACCTTTTTGGGAGCTTTGCTCACAAAAGACTCGTTGGAGAGCTTGGACTCAACTCTCTTTATTTCGCCCTCAAGTTTTACCTTTTCGGCAGTTAATCTTTCTAGCTCTTTTGCTTTGTCCACAAGCTCATCTAAGGGAATATACACCTGCGCACCCTCTGTTACAGCATTTACTGCGTTGTCATCTATATCCTTCATATCGGTCTGTATGAGTGTGGAGGACGCTCCGGCAAGCTTTTCGAAGAAGATTTCAGATCCTTCGAAAATATCCTTCTTGTCGGTAACAATTATAACCTTTGCCTTCTTTGAAGGGGGTACATTCATCTGTGTTCTTAAGTTACGGATAGCTCTTATTGCATCCATAACAATCTGCATCTTCTTTTCATCCTCGGGGAACGAAAGCTCCTCGCTGAACTTGGGCCAATCAGAAATCATTATGCTTTCTTCTCCTGTGGGGAGGTAACCAAAGATTTCCTCTGTTATAAACGGCATAAAGGGATGCAAAAGCTTTAAGGTGTTCACAAGTATATATGAGAGCACCTTCTGTGCATTCTTGTCTGCACCCGAAGCCTCGTAAAGACGGGGTTTAACAAGCTCAATGTACCAGTCGCAGTAATTGTCCCAGATAAAGTCATAGAGCTTGGACACTGCAACACCGAGTTCAAACTTTTCTAAGTTTTCGGTAACTTCCTTTGCAAGAGTGTTAAACGAGCTTATAATCCACTTGTCTTCACATCTTAACTCTTCCAACTTAGGAAGTTCTACCTTTTCTATATCGAGATTCATAAGAAGGAATCTTGATGCATTCCATATCTTGTTGGCAAAGTTTCTGCTTGCCTCTACCCTCTCCTTGTAGTAACGCATATCGTTTCCGGGGGAGTTGCCTGTTGCAAGAGTAAATCTTAATGCATCGGCACCGTACTGAGCTATAACTTCGAGCGGGTCTATACCGTTACCTAGAGACTTACTCATTTTTCTACCAAGGCTGTCTCTTACTATGCCGTGAATGAACACATACTTAAACGGCTCCTCACCCATATGCTCCATAGCAGAGAATATCATTCTTGCTACCCAGAAGAAGATAATATCGTAGCCTGTTACAAGCACACTTGTGGGATAAAAATATTTAAGGTCTTCTGTTTTCTCGGGCCAGCCAAGTGTGGAGAAGGGCCAAAGTGCCGAGCTAAACCAGGTGTCTAACACATCGGGGTCCTGACGCATCTTGCCTTGACACTTGGGGCAGGTTGTAACCTCTTCTTTGGAAACTACTGTTTCTCCGCAGTCGCAGTAGTATGCAGGAATTCTGTGTCCCCACCAGAGCTGACGGGAAATACACCAGTCGTGTACATTTTCCATCCAGTTTAAATATGTTTTGGAGAATCTGTCGGGCACAAACTTGATTGTGCCGTCCTTTACAACCTCTATAGCTTTTTTGCTAAGAGGCTCCATCTTAACGAACCACTGCTTTGAGGTTATAGGTTCAACAGTTGTTCCACATCTGTAGCACTGACCAACATTGTGCTTGTGGGGAACCACCTTTACAAGAAGTCCCTCTTTTTCTAAGTCCTCTACCATTACCTTTCTTGCTTCGTAGCGGTCCATACCCTCGTACTTTCCGCCAAAGGAATTTATTGTAGCATCGTCATTTAATACTTTAATCTGTTCTAAATTGTGTCTTATACCAACCTCGAAGTCGTTGGGGTCGTGAGCAGGTGTAATCTTAACACAGCCTGTTCCAAATTCCTTGTCTACATAGTCGTCTGCTACAACGGGGATTTCTCTGCCAACTAAAGGCAAAATGAGAGTTTTGCCCACAAGATGAGCATATCTTTCATCCTCGGGGTGAACTGCAACTGCAGTATCGCCAAGAAGTGTCTCGGGTCTTGTTGTGGCAATTTCCACAAACTCGTTAGAATCCTTTACAGGATATTTTATGTGCCAGAAGAAGCCGTCCTGCTCCTCGTACTCAACCTCTGCATCGGAAAGAGCGGTAATACAATGCGGACACCAGTTTATGATACGGTTGCCCTGATATATAAGTCCCTTTTCGTAGAGCTTTACAAAAACTTCTTTTACGGCATTGGAGCATCCTTCGTCCATTGTGAAACGCTCTCTGTCCCAGTCGCAGGAGCAACCGAGCTTTTTAATCTGATTTATGATGCGACTGCCGTACTGATTTTTCCAATCCCACACTCTTTCTAAGAATTTTTCTCTTCCGAGGTCGTAGCGGGTAAGCCCCTCTTCCTTTCTGAGTGCTTCCTCAACCTTAATCTGTGTGGCTATACCTGCGTGGTCGGTACCGGGTATCCAGAGGGCATTGTAGCCCGCCATTCTCTTGTAACGCACAAGTATATCCTGAAGTGTCTCGTCCAGAGCATGTCCCATATGGAGCTGTCCTGTAACATTCGGGGGCGGAATTACCACCGTAAAGGGCTCCTTGGAAGAATCGGGTTTGGCACTGAAATACTTGTTTTCAGTCCACACTGCGTATATTCTGTCCTCGACATCTGCCGGATTATATTGTTTTGCAAGTTCTCTTTTTGATGCCATCTAAGTTCAATCCTCTCTTAAGCTATTAAAACGCCTGAAAATATCAAGCCAAAGTCATAATGCAAATTGCTCCTATGAGCGTAATTACATACAAAACCGATTTGTAAATTACCACCTGCTTTTGTGTGGGCTCTTTCTTAAGTACAAGTGTTAAAACTCTGCCCGCAAGGTAATTTAAAACCAAAAGCACGACCAGTACTGCAAATAATATGTATTTTAACATATTTGCCTCCGATATCTATGTATTTTTCGGGTACAAAAGTACCCGAAAATTATTTTGAAACAGAAAGCTTGGTTACAAGAGAATACATATCTCTGTTTAAGCATTTTTTCATTTCGAGACCCTCTGTAATATCAAGGTCGGTAACAGCTCCGCCCTTCATAACCACAACTCTGTTTGTTTTGCCCTGCGAAATGAGGTCTACGGCCCTTGAGCCCATAAGTGCGGCAGCAACTCTGTCTCGCACAGTGGGGCTTCCGCCTCTTTGTATGTGACCCAAGACAGTGGCTCTTGTGTCTATGTCTGTTTTTTCTTTTATAAGCTTTGCCATTTGGGTTACATCCATATCCACACCCTCGGCAACTATTATGATGTTGTGCTTTCTTCCGTTTGCTCTGCCCTGTTTTATGACATCTATTACATCCTTTTCAAAATTGAAGGGCACCTCGGGAGTGAGTACTATCTCCGCACCGGATGCAATTGCCGTTTCCACGGCTATATATCCCGCACGGGCTCCCATAACCTCAATTACAGAGCATCTATGATGCGATGTGCAGGTGTCTCTTACCTTGTCCACAGCCTCGAGAGCAGTGTTTAAAGCAGTATCAAAACCTATTGTATATTCACTGCAGGCTATGTCGTTGTCTATAGTTCCGGGAACTGCTATAGTGAGTATTCCCTGCTCGGCAAGTGCTCTTGCACCTCTGAAAGAACCGTCGCCGCCTATTACAACGAGTGCATCTATACCGTGTTTGCGGCAAATTTCGGCACCCTTTGCTATACCCTCGGGAGTCTTAAACTCGGGGCAACGGGCAGTTTCCAGCATAGTACCGCCTCTTTGCAGATACTCGCTTACGCACCTTGCGTCCATCTCTATCATTTCTTCGTTAAGAAGTCCGCGGTAGCCCTGCTTTATACCGATAATCTTGAAACCATATCCAAGTCCTGTTCTAACTACGGCACGCACAGCGGCATTCATGCCGGGAGCGTCACCGCCGCTTGTAAGTACACCTACAACTTTTGTAGCCATATTGCTTCCTCCAAAATGCATAATACACATAGTAATACTAATATAACATATACATTATACATTTTATAACATTTTTGGCTAAAAATCAAGTGTTATACATAAGTTTTGGGCATTTTTTAGCCTGCAAACATTTGTGTCCATATGTTTTGACTTTTTACATATCCAACGCCTATTCGTGTATATGAAGAGTTCAGGATATTTGCTCTGTGTCCCGAAGAATTCATCCACGCATCAACAACCGCCTGAGGCGTTCTCTGCCCCTTGGCAATATTCTCGCCGGCGGCTGTGTAGGATATGCCAAATTTTTTCATCATATCAAACGGCGAGCCGTATGTGGGGCTTGTATGCGAAAAATAGCCCTTGTCCGCCATATCCTGCGATTTGTATCTTGCCACACGGCTAAGCTCCCAATCGTGTGTGAGTGCCTTTAGCCCCCTTTGTGTCCTTATTTCGTTTACAAGGCGGACAACCTCGCTTTCAAAGGATGACACACCCTGGTCTTTCCCGGGAATGTTTATAAGCTGACCGGGATATATAAGTGCGGGGTTTTTAATCTGGGGATTTACTCCTATTACCTCGGACAATCCCTGCTCGTATTTTACGGATATCTTCCACATTGTGTCGCCTTTTTGCACCTTGTGAGTTGTACTTGCGTGTACTCCCGATGTGATTATAGCTGCAATAGTCAGTGCGGATAAGAGTGTCTTTTTCATAATACAACCTCCTTTTTTGGCATACAAAATGCCAACAAAATACCTCACTATTATAGCATACTTGGTTTACATAATTCAAATACAATAAATGGCAAAGCCACAACCCACTGTGTTTTTTGGGTTGTGGCTTTACATAATACACTATTTGATTCTTACATTGTCTGCTCCTATGGTGTCCCAAAGTGCCGTTATAAGTTCCGGGCAGAGATTAACACCGTGAGCACTGTCTGACTTTACTCTTTCTCCGCTATCCTCGAAATAAAGATACACGGAATTCTGACCACTATACTCTTTTAATATTGGAGTTACATCCGCCATAGCCGTTCTGTCGGAAAGGCGAAGATATAAAGTGGCTCCCTGGGGGATGGGGACATCCTCTGCCTTTAGTGCGGAAATGAGTGAGAGGCTTATATTTTCATCTCTCTTTTTTACAGATGCAGTAATACAAAGTGCGGCACCCTCCTTAAGACAATGGGAAAACCTATTGTATGTGTTCTCAAAGGCTGTAACCTCTGCGGTATCGTAATAATCGGAAAGGTTCATATTGCATAGGAATACTCCGCTCTTTGTCCTTGTGTTCGAAATGCGGTTTACTACGGCACAAATATTTACTTTTGTACCCTCCTCTACCTCGCCGTCGTTGATGTTGTAAATCTGTGTGTCGGCAAACAAAGAGGCAGTGAGTGCATACTGAGTCATGGGGTTTCCGCTTAAATACATTCCCGCAAGAGAGCTTTCAAAGGCATATTTTTCCTCACGGGTAAAGTCGCTGGCTTCGTCAATTTTCGGCTCTGTCAGGGAGTCATCTTCAATAATATCTCCAAAGAAGCTCACCTGATTTTCCGACCTTGAGTGCTTGTCCTTTAAGGCACCATCGAGCATTGTCTCGAAGTTTAGCATAAGCACCCGTCTGTTTGGAAAAATGCTGTCAAATGCACCGCATTTTATGAGCACCTCAATGCATCTTTTGTTTATATCATATTTGGACATTCTGTTTATAAAATCGGCAAAACTCTTAAATTTGCCGTTCTTTTCCCTCTCATCCGCTATGGAATCGGGGAAGCTCATTCCAACATTTTTGATAGCGGAGAGTCCAAATCGCACATTATTGCCCTCGGGGGTAAAGTTGGCACAGCTCATATTTACATCAGGGGGCATAAGCTTTATTCCGTAGCGTGAAAACCCTGTTACATACTTAAATATCTTGTGCGAATTTCCAAGAAGGCTCGCAAGAAGCGACACAAGATACTCTGTGGGATAGTTTGCCTTTAGATACGCAGTCTGGTATGCCACCGTGGCATAACACGCCGCATGTGATTTGTTAAAAGCGTAGTTTGCAAAATCGTAAAGAAGGTCAAATATGCGGTTTGCCACAGAGTCTTCTATGCCGTTTCGCCTTGTGCCCATAACCTCTATTGTGCCGTCGTCTGACACAAGACCGTTTATGAACACTTCCCTTTCCTTTGCCATCTTCTCGGCATTTTTCTTTGCCATATTTCGTCTTACAAGGTCTGCTCTTCCCATAGAATAGCCTGCAAGTGTACGGACAATCTTAATAACCTGCTCCTGATATATTATAGTTCCGTAGGTGTCCTTTAATATAGGCTTGAGCAAAGGATGTAAATACTCGATTTTATCGGGATTTCGTACATTTTTTAAAAATGCGGGAATCTGCTCCATCGGGCCGGGGCGGTAGATACTTGTTGTGGCAATTATATCCTCAAGGCATCTTGGCTTAAAGCGACGCATAAAAGCCTTTAGCCCCGGATTTTCGAGCTGAAATACTCCGTCTGTATCTCCTCTTTGTATAAGCTCAAAGGTCTTTTTGTCGCAGTAATCGAGATTTTGTATGTCGATTTTTATTCCCTTTGTTTTTTCCACGAGTTTTACGGCAGAGTCTATTATGGTAAGGTTTCTAAGACCCAGAAAATCCATCTTAAGAAGACCTATTTTTTCCAGTACCGCCATTGGATACTGGGTTATAAGCCCTTTGTCGCTCGTCTGCAGAGGAACATAGCTTGTAAGAGAGTCATCTGCTATGACAACACCTGCGGCGTGAGTTGATGCGTGGCGTACAAGCCCCTCGGTCTTTCTTGCAATATCTATTAGTTTTTTAACATTTATATCCGTTTCGTAGAGCTTTTTTAAGTTTGGTGAGCTTTTAAGTGCGTCATCTATCTTTATATGCAGCTTTTCGGGTATGGATTTTGCAACCTTGTCCACAGTTACACTCTCTATACCGAGCACCCTTCCCACATCACGCACTGCAGCACGGGCTGCCATAGTTCCAAAGGTTATAATGCCTGCAACTCTGCCTTTTCCGTACTTTTGTGTTACATATTCCTTTACCTCATCGCGTCTTTCGTTGCAAAGGTCTATATCTATATCGGGCATACTTATACGCTCGGGGTTTAAAAATCTCTCAAAAAGAAGGTCGTATTTAAGAGGGTCTATCTCTGTTATGTTAAGCGTGTATGCCACTATGCTTCCCGCCGCACTTCCTCTGCCGGGGCCTACGGGTATATGATTATCCTTTGCAAACTTTATAAAATCCCATACGATGAGAAAATAGTCGGTATAGCCCATTTTATCTATAGTTTCAAGTTCGTAATCTATTCTCTTTAGAATTTCCTCTGTTACCTTGGGATATTTTCTATGTGCTCCCTCTATGCAGAGGTTTCTTAAATATTCATTGTGATTAAGATTGGTATTAAGCTCTATTTTAGGAAGATGTATACTCTCAAAATCCAATTTGAGATTGCACATATCCGCTATTTTGCCTGTGTTTTCCACAGCTTCGGGAATGTCCGCAAACAAAGATCTCATTTCATCTTCGCTCTTTAAATAGAACTCATCTGTTTCAAACTTTAACCTGTCGGTGTCATCTATGCGTTTTCCCGTCTGTATGCAGGTTAATACATCCTGAAGAACGCTGTCCTCCTTACTAACATAATGCACATCGTTTGTAGCCACAAGAGGAATTTCCGTTTCCTTGGAGAGCTTTTTCATACCCTCTGCTACGATTTTTTCCTCCTGTATGCCGTGGTCTTGCACCTCCAAGTAGAAATTGCCCTCGCCAAAGATTTCCAAAAGCTCCAGAGCGTTTTTTCTGGCACTCTCGTAATTGCCCACAGCGAGTGCACGGCTTACATCACCCCTTAGGCACGCAGACAGGGCTATAAGCCCCTTGGAATGTTTTTTAAGAAGTTCTCTGTCCACTCTGGGCTTGTAGTAATAGCCCTCTTCAAAGGAGAGCGAAACCAGTGTCATAAGGTTTTTGTAGCCCTCATAATCCTTGCATAGCAAAACAAGGTGTCCGTAATCTGAATCGAGTCCGTGCACCTTGGAAAATCTGCTGTTTGGAGAAGTATAAACCTCACATCCGATTATAGGCTTTATGCCTCGTTTTATACACTCCTCATAGAATTCAACAGCACCGTACATAACACCGTGGTCGGTAATTGCCAGAGAAGAAAAGCCCATTTTCTGAGCCTTTTCTGCAAGAAAATCTATTCTGGATGTTCCGTCCAAGAGGCTGTACTGAGTATGAACATGTAGGTGGGTAAAGTTCTTTTTTAGCACTTTTCCGCAATCTCCTGAATCTTTCTTAGTCTGTGATTGACTCCCGATTTGCCCAGAGGCGGGTCGAGCATTTCGCCAAGCTCCTTTAAAGAGTGCTCCCTGTATTCGAGCCTTAGGCTTGCAACCTGTCTTAAGCTTTCGGGAAGAGAATCAAACATACCCTTTTCTATTATTTTATTTATTGCACCAACCTGCTCCATTGAAGCATCCACCAGTTTTTGAAGGTTGGCGGCTTCGCAGTTTGTGGTGCGGTTTACATTGTTTCTTATTTCCTTTAGTATCTTGGCGTTGTGAAAATCCATAAGCACCTTATATGCACCCATAAGGCTAAGGATGTCTGCTATTTCCTCACTGCTCTTAAAATACACAACCATATTGGAAGCACGCACAGTAATTTTGGGATTAAGTCCCATATCTTTCATAATAATGTACAAATCGTTATGAAGCCCGTAGCTTGGGGTGGCAAACTCCATATGATATTTCTTTTCGGGGCTCATAACGGCTCCCGTGGTTAAAAACGCCCCCCTCAAAAAAGCCTTTTTCTTGGCACTTTTGTCTATGTAGTCTGTGTTTATTCTAAACGATGTCATATAGTTTACATCGGATGGCTTTTGTATAAAGCCCAGAGCTATCATAACCTTTATGGTCTCATTGTTCTCTGTATATACAGTGTAGGATGCACCCGAATTTTTACTCTTTGATATCTTAAGCTTTGCATCTGCACCTGTAGTGCTCCTTGTAAGCTGATAGATTCGTCTGGCTATTGTGGGGTTTTCCGTAGATGTTGTGAGTACAAGAGAGCCTTTTTCGCGTCTTAGCCTGCTGCCAAAAGCTACCGCACCCATAAGCTCGCAAAGAGCTGCCGCAGTGGATACATTTTTAAATTTTACAAGTTCATTTTTGGTGTCCTGAGAAAATGACATTTTAAAATTCTCCTACAAATCTAATTTCAGGCTCCAGCATTACGCCGAATTTATCAAGAACGATTTTTTTAACATCGCCTATAAGGTTATACACATCCTCGCTTGTGGCGTTGTCGTAGTTTATTATAAAGCCTGCGTGTTTTTCCGAAACACACGCTCCGCCCACTCTGTAGCCCCTCAAAGAAGCATCGTCTATGAGCTTTGCCGCAAAATGACCCTCGGGTCTTTTAAACGCACTGCCTGCACTGGGGTATTCGAGCGGTTGCTTTTCTCTTCGTTTTGCATTTAGTTCACGGGTATATGCCTTTATTTCTTCGATATTGCCTTTTTTAAGGCGGATGGTTGAAGAGAGCACAACATCGTCCTTTGTAAAGATGCTCTTTCTGTAGTCAAAGCCGTGAGAAGCTCCCTCTACGGTTTTAATATTGGAATCTGCATCAATGTATGTGGTTTTAGTTACCACATCCTTCATTTCTCCACCATAGGCTCCTGCATTCATAACTACAGCACCGCCGAGGCTTCCGGGGATTCCCGAGGCAAACTCAAAGCCTGTGAGGGAATTCTCGGCAGCAACCGAAGCAATCCTCGAAAGCAGTGCTCCCGCCATGGCGTGAATTTCATTTCCCTCTGCCTTTATGTCCGACATATTTTTGCCAATACACACAACTATGCCGTCAAAGCCCTTATCCGACACCAGTAGATTTGAACCGTTTCCTATGACTATGAATTTCTTTTGGCTCTCTCTAAGTGCTTTTATAAGAGAAACAGTTTCGTCCTCAGATGACGGCATAACAAAATATCTTGCATTTCCTCCGAGTCGAAAGCTCGTGTGCTCTTTCATAGGCTCGTTTTCCAATATATTTTCCTTTGGTAATAAATCGGTTAATATTTTTAAAGTATCTATTTTAATTAACTCCTTACTTTAAAAGTCTTCCCAGTAATGCCGCACCTATTATGCCGGCATCATTACCCTGGCTTGCAACTTCTATTCTGCTTGGTGCAGAATAACCAACTCCGTAATAGTATTTATTCACATAATCCTTAACGGGCTCTAAAAGCGGATCGCCCACCTTGCTCACACCGCCGCCTATAACAACTATTTCGGGGCGGAAGATGTTTACTATGTTTGTAATACCCTGTGCCACATACATACAATACTTATCTGTAACCTTTTTTGCAGTGGTATCACCCGCCTTTGAAGCATCCCATACCATTCTGCCGTTTAATTTGCCGTCGTTTTCCTGCATCATTTTATAAAGGGCAGACGACTTATCCTCGTTTGCTGCCTCTGTTGCCTGCTTTACAAGAGCCGTAGCCGATGCATATGCCTCCCAGCATCCTTTTCTTCCGCAGGTGCAGTCTTCGCCGTCCATAGACAAAACCATATGGCCTATTTCTCCGCCGCCGCCCTCAAAGCCGGAGCAGAGCTTTCCGTCTACTATGATTCCGCCGCCAACGCCTGTGCCAAGTGTTACAACTGCAAAATCCTTTATCTTTTCGCCGCCCATACTGTAGTACTCGCTAAGTGCGGCACAGTTGGCATCATTGTCCATAAAGATGGGCTTTTGTATATACTTTTTAAACTCCTCTCTTATGGGAGCTCTTTTAAGATTTATGTTATTTGCGTAAACCACAACTCCCGAATTGGTGTCCACTGTGCCGGGAATTCCCATTCCTACAGACTCAATCTCGTCCATATCCATCTGAGCTTCACGGGTAAGATACACACAAAAATCGGCAATTGATTTTGCAAACTCTTCATAGCTTGCCTTTGCCTCTGTGGGTATGGAGCTTTTTACTATTATTGTGCCGTCCTTTGCAACTATACCGCCCTTAATGGTGGTACCTCCAACATCTATACCAATATAATACATAGTAGTCCTCCTATCAGGAATTTGCTTTCATTTCGTTTATAAGTCTTTCATTTAGTGCTTCTGCCGCATTGTAGCCCATCCTCTTCTGACGGTGGTTGATGGCGGCAACCTCTATTACAACGGCAAGGTTTCTTCCGGGCTTTACAGGTATGGTAAGAGAGGGTACCTGTATGCCGAGGATTTCCGTGTGCTCTGTGGTGAGTCCCAGTCTGTCATACTGCTTTTTATCCTGCCAGATTTCAAGATTGATTATAAGGTCAATCTTTTCCATATTTTTGACTGCACCTACACCAAAAATGTTTTTGACATCTATAATTCCTATACCTCGAAGTTCTATAAAATGCCTTATAATATCGGGTGCGCTTCCTAAAAGCGACTTGTCGGACACTCTCTTTATTTCCACGGCGTCATCCGCTACCAGTCTGTGACCTCTCTTTACAAGCTCAACTGCAGTCTCGCTCTTACCCACTCCGCTGTCGCCAAGGAGCAGAACGCCCTCGCCGTGAACCTCAATAAGAACTCCGTGTGTTGTAATTCTGGGAGCCAATTCAATGTTCAAAAACGCAATAAGAGAACTTATAAAATGAGAAGTTGACATATTGGTCGCAAGAAGCGGTGTGTCGTACTTTTCTGCCATAGCTCTCATAACAGGGCTTATTTCTATATCTTTGGTGATTACAACGCACGGCACCTTTTTGCTAAAGAACACCTCCAGAGCATTGGCTTCCGCCTCACTATCCAAATGGTCAAGGTAGGCTGCCTCCACCTTTCCTATAACCTGAATTCTTGTGTTGTCAAAACACTCGAAAAAGCCTGCCATCTGCAAGCTTGGGCGATTGACCTCATTGTTGCATACAAGCACACTTTCCATATCCTTGGACTCATACTTTGCCTTAAGGTTAAACTCCTTTATTATTTTGGTAAGCTCAACTGTAAACTTGTGACCATCCATTATATTCACCTCGTTTTGATATAATTTAAGACATATTTTATCACAATAATAATAACACAATACCAAAAATAAATCAATATGCATATACCAAACATATTATATTTTTGTGTTGCTTTTTGTCTTATTGAATGTTATAATAGCTGTAATGATTTTTGATAGGAAGGATGTCTTAAATGAGCTATTCCAGAGAAGAATTTGCACAGCATATGCAAAATTGGAATACACTTTTAAATACGCACAAGCTGCCCACTTGGGAAGAGCTTCCGTCCATTGACCTTTATATGGACCAGGTTATTGCGCTTATAAACCAGTATTTAACAGGCTACCTTCCCTATGCGTGCGAACCAAATCAGACAGTAACTCCACCTATGATAAACAACTATGTTAAGCTTAAGGTAATGCCCGCACCGGTAAAGAAAAAATACTCAAAGCCGCACATAGCATACCTTATAATGATATGCTCTTTAAAGCACGCTCTTAGCATACCCACAATGCAAAAGCTTCTTCCTCTGTATGAAGATGCAAAGGATGTAGAAAATCTCTATAATGTTTTTTGCAAAAATCAGTATAAAGCATTTGCATATATTACAGAAAAGGTATGTGCAGTTACCGACCCGCTCCTTAAGGAAGCAGGCAGCAACCCCGAGAGAATGTATGACCTGGCGGTGCAGATATCTGTAAGTGCCAATGTGTTTAAAATGCTTTCTGAGGATGTGGCATCCATAAAGCATCTTAATCAGGATGAAAAATAAAAAATAAATTTAGGTATAGACAAACTATTTTTTTTGTGTTATAATAATCAGCGTTGTGATGCTGTTGTAGCTCAGCAGGTAGAGCA
>JAZNFW010000134.1:0-3749 GCA_045576175.1 Clostridia bacterium
CGAAATCAAAGATTTCTATATTTCGGAGAACCTTGTTATTCACTGCGTTCATAATAGTGAATAGTTAAGAAGTACTGTGCAAACTCGTTTTCGAGTTTGTTTTTATATTACAGATAAACTCAAAAGCACATACCCCCTGCGGATATGTGCTTTTATTCTTCTGTCGGTATTTTTTCGTTATTCATAAGACTTCCGAATGTAACAGCGCCTACTCCGAATTTGCTTTCCAGTTCAAATGCCGTCTTTTGAAGCTTTTCTTTCTTTTGGTCTGATTTGTCAAAAAGGCTCATCTGCTCGCCTTCGTCGCCCTGCACAAGCCTTACTGCACGAACTGTAACGGCTCTTATGTTTTTGGTCCAGACAAAGTTCTTTTTAAACACACAGAAGAGCTTATTTGCTATTTCATAGGCACTTGCGGTTGGGTTTTCGAGTGAGACTTGGTGTTCTTTTACCGCGAGGTCGTTTGTCTTAATGGAAACAGACACTCTGTCTGCCTTACACCCATCCTTTATAAGCTCTCTTTCCACCTCATGTGCAAGATGGTATATAACTCTCCACACCTCTTCGTCATTTACAAGGTCCGCCTTTAGCGTCATACCGTGTCCCACGCTTTTTGCCGGTGCCCTGTAGTCCTTGTGCGTCACCTCGGAGGTGTCAAGTCCATTGGCATTTTGCCACAGATAAAGACCGTGTTTTCCAAATCTTGATTCAAAAAATTCAGGTGGCATATTGGCAATATCTCCTATTGTCTTTATGCCGAGTTCATTTAGCTTGGCAAAGGTTGAACGTCCCACGCCAATTATGCTGTTTGAGGGAAGAGCCCATATTTTCTCTTTAAAATCTTCTCTTTTTATCTCGGTTACTGCATCGGGCTTTTTCATATCGCTCCCAAGCTTTGCAAACACCTTGTTAAACGACACGCCTACAGATACTGTAAGCCCCAAAGTTTCCTTTACTTCTTTTCGTATTTTATCGGCTATGGTATAGCCGTCTCCAAAGAGCATCTGGCTTGCCGTAACATCCAGCCAGCATTCGTCCAATCCAAATGGTTCTATAAGGTCGGTGTACTTTTCGTATATTCCCATAACAAGCTTGGAATATTTGGAGTACTCTTCAAAATGAGGGCTAACGATTACAAGCTCGGGGCACTTTGCCCTTGCCTGCCATATGGTTTCGGCTGTTTTTACGCCAAGAGCCTTTGCCTCTTCGCTTTTTGCAAGCACTATGCCGTGGCGGTTTTCCTCGCTTCCGCACACAGCCACACACTTTCCCTTAAGCTCGGGGTGAAGCATACACTCTACCGACGCATAGAAATTATTTAAATCGCTATGAAGAATTACTCTGTCCACACATTCACCCCCATGCATTTATTATGCACTAGTTTTTGCATAAAATCAATGGAGAAAACGCAAAAACATTTGCCTATAGCCAATGCTTATTAATCTATGTACACTTATTGTCTGTATACTTATTGTATGATTTGTTGTAAAATTCAGCTAAGAGGTGATTTGTTTGGATATCATTAAAGTCTTTGGCACAAATGTTCGCAAATATCGTACTCAAAAGAAACTTTCGCAAGAGAAATTTGCAGAAATTTGCGGACTTCACAGAACATACATAAGCGATATAGAATGTTTCCGCAGAAGTATTTCTCTAGACAACATTCAAAAGATTGCAAATGCACTCCAGATTGATACATACAAGTTATTTATGGAGGACGGACATGGATGTTAATAAACGAAACTCTGCTCTGGACATAACAAGAATTGTAGCTTTATTTTCGGTAATTGGCGTGCATTTCTTTTTAAACAGCGGATATTACAGCTCGCCGATGCTAGGCTCCCGTATGCTTGTTTTGACGATAGCGAGATGCGGCTTTATGATTTGCGTTCCGCTTTTCCTTATGCTAACAGGCTATCTTATGAATCGCAAGGTGTGGTCGAAAAAGTATTATCTTGGAATAATTAAGACCTTAGCAGTATATCTTTTGGCGTCGTTAGCATGCCTAATATACAAAGGTTGCGTCCTGGGCCAAAGCTTTACCCTATTTAGCGGGACAATGCACATACTCAATTTTTCTGCTTCAAACTATGCATGGTATATAGAAATGTATATAGGCTTGTTTTTGCTTATACCATTTCTAAACACAATGTGGCTCGGGTTAGATGGCAAAAAGGCACGAGGTGCACTTGTTGTTACTCTGATTGTTCTTACCTGTGTGCCAACTGTTTTGAACATTTGGAACTTTACTACTGACGGATGGTTTTTGACTCCTTATCTTTCAAAAGAGTACAGTAAGATAATGCCTTCTTGGTGGACAATGATTTATCCTTTTACATACTATTTCTTAGGTGCTTACTTTAGAGAATATCCTGTAAAGCTAAACAAACGGGTAAACCTAATGCTCCTATTTGTTTCTGTGGTGATTTCCGGTATGTTTAGCTATTACAGAAGCTGGGGCGGTTTTTTTGACTGGGGTGTGTATGTTGATTGGTATGGGGCGCCTGTTCTTATAATGAGCGTAATTGCCTTTTGCTTGTTTGCCACCATAGACACCGGCAAATTCCCCATAGGAATAAAGAAAATTCTTGCAGTGATTTCGGATGCTTGTCTTGGTGCATACTTGGTGTCGTTCATATTTGATGATTATGTGTATACACATCTTAACACATTAGTTCCCAAAGTGCTCGACAGATGCTACTATTTCATACCGGTAACCGGTGCAGTATTCATACTTTCGATAGCGCTCTCTTGCATATTTAACCTAATTTACGCCTTTATAGTTAATCTATGTAAAAAAATTAAAAAGGTTTGACAATATAACAGGAGCCGCCTCACTTTTTAGTGAGACGGCTCCTTTTCTGGTAAATCAGGATAATATAGATACATTTTCACCGAAGGTGCAACATCATTTTGTGTCCGCTTTCAGCGGGATGATGTTGACCTAAAGGTCAAATGATGTACTCACTTCGTTCATAATGATGTTGTGTCCTGCGGACACAAACACAAAGAAAAAACTGCCACGGTTGGCAGTTTGATTTATTTATCCATATTTTTCTTTGCGGTGTTGATTGATGAGATGAGCATTTTGCGAATAACACCGCAATTATGCATAATAGCAGAAACATCAGATAATATTCCTGCTTTTTGCATAAGTTCTAACCAATATTCGGTTTCATAACATTCCTTAAGGGCTATTTGTAATTTTGATATAAAGTCCGGCTTGCTGTGAGCATATTTCGCTTCTCTAATATTGGCACCAATACTTGTTGCACTTCGTTCTAATTGATGGACAATAGAATAGTGTCCTTTGATATTATCGCACATTTTTAATATTTCGACTGCAAATTCCATAGATAAGCCGGCTAATTTGTTTTCACTCATTTATAGCACCTCTTTTTGACATTATACCACAAGTTGCAAATCTTTCAATAATGAAATCGTGCAAAGCACGATGAAATCCAAACAAGTTTGGATGAAATCAAAGCCTTGCGGCTTCGATGAAATTAAATCCGTCTTCTATTCTTGCGAAGCAAGATTTCATCACGAAGTGATTTCATCTGTATTAGCAGATTTATTCCGTCCGTAAAGACGGATTTAGTTGAAAAAAGCACCAATCTTGTATCAAGATTGGTGCTTTTTTCTGGTGGGGAGAGGTGGATTCGCCCACGGGTGCTTCGCAACCTTAAAGGCCCGTGCTCCCTGGAATGTGCCACCCGCACAATTCTTTTTCCCTCGGTTCGAATCCC
>JAZNFW010000135.1:0-12584 GCA_045576175.1 Clostridia bacterium
GGATTGTTAAAATCCGCACCGTATTTAATAGTTATTGCATATAGTCAAATTCCAGTTCATACATACGAACAAGGTCGCCCTCGTTTATGCCTTCCTTTTCAAGAGCTTTTATAACGCCCTTCTTTCTCAAGGCATTCTGGAAGTACTGAAGTGATTCGTTATCTTCGAAGTTGGTGGAGCCTATCATACGCTTTACCCAGCTTCCTTCAACCACATACACACCGTCCTCAACACGCACGGTAAAGGGTAGGTCATCCTTGTAGGATATAACAAGTGTCTTAGCTTCCTCTTCGTCGAAAAGAACAGGAACTGGTATGTCGTCCAAAGCAGATGCCACATACATCATAAGCTCCGAAACACCCTTGTTTGCCGCAGCACTTATTCTAAACACCTTGTAGCCCCTATTTTCCATTTCATCGCAAAAGCCGTCGTAAACTTCACTGTCATACACTACATCCATTTTGTTTGCAGCAACAATCTGAGGCCTTTCGCTTAAAGATGCATTGTAGGTGGCAAGCTCCTTGTTTATAAGGTCAAAATCCTCTATAGGATTTCGTCCCTCTATGCCCGATGCGTCCACCACATGTATAAGAAGTCTTGTTCTCTCCACATGGCGCAAAAACTCGTGTCCAAGTCCCACGCCCTCACCCGCACCTTCTATAAGACCGGGGATGTCCGCCATAACAAAGCTTGCGCCCTCCTTGGTTCTTACAACGCCAAGGTTTGGCTCAAGAGTGGTAAAATGATAGTTGGCAATTTTGGGCTTTGCATCGCTCACAACGGAAAGAAGTGTGGATTTGCCGACATTCGGAAAGCCCACAAGACCAACATCTGCAAGAAGCTTAAGCTCGAGCTTTATGTTTCTTGACTCGCCCTCTATACCGCTTTTTGCAAAACGGGGTATTTGCCTTGTAGCTGTGGCAAAATGACAATTTCCCCATCCGCCAGAGCCGCCCTTTGCCGCCACAAAGGTCTGGTTTGGAGTTTTCATATCGGCAATTACCCTGTCCGAATCCACATCGCGGATTATGGTACCGCAGGGCACCTTGACGATTAAATCCGCACCGTTTTTTCCGGAGCTTTTGGCAGCCTTTCCGTCTTCACCATTTTGCGCTTTGTATTTTCGCTGATAACGGAAATCCGAAAGAGTGCTCATCTTTTCGTCGGCAACAAATATTACGCTACCGCCCTTGCCGCCGTCACCGCCGTCGGGACCGCCTGCTGCAACATACTTTTCTCTATGAAAGCTCACAAGTCCGTTGCCGCCGTTGCCTGCTTCTATATATATTTCGGCTGTATCTGCAAGCACTTAAAATCACTCCTTAACAAATCTTTATAACACATAAAAACGTGCCATATAGTAAGAAAAATCCGCAAAAACTTGCGGATTTTTCGTAAGCTGATATTTAACAAAATTACTGAGCAATCTCGTAAACACTAACCTGCTTTTTGTCTCTGCCAAGTCTTTCGAACTTAACCTTGCCGTCAGCAACTGCAAAGAGAGTGTCATCGCTACCCTTCTTTACATTGATGCCGGGGTGTATTTTAGTACCTCTCTGTCTTACGAGGATGTTGCCTGCTGTAACAAACTGGCCGTCACCCTTCTTAACGCCAAGACGCTTGGATTCGCTGTCTCTGCCGTTCTTGGTACTACCCATACCTTTTTTATGAGCAAATAACTGAATATTTAAGCTAAACATCAAATTACACCTCCAATTCGGTAATTGTTACATTGTCGGGGTACTGCTCTGCAAGTTCCTTTATAAAAAGGCTCATAGACTCCAACAATATGTTTATTTTAATAATCTCATCGTCATCCAAATCATCCGGCAATACAAACTCTGCCAAAGCATCGTCCGTATGATAGCCGAACTTAATGTTTAGTACTTTTTCTATGCCGTTTAAGGTCATAAAAAGCACCGATGAAACAGAAGCACATACAATATCCTCTCCGATATCGGCATAACCGGTGTGACCGGACACGATACCCTTTACGATATTGCCGCACCTATCGCGAAAAAGCTTAACCTCTGTCATAGCTTTACGCGTTGATCTTTTCGATCTGAACTTTGGTAAAGAGCTGTCTGTGACCCTTCTTGCACTTTTCGCCTTTTTTGGGCTTGTACTTGAAAACAATAACCTTCTTGCCCTTGCCCTGTGCGAGAACCTTAGCATCTACGCTTGCGCCCTCAACAACGGGTGTGCCAAAAACTGTCTTGTCGCCACCTACTGCCAAAACCTTGTCAAACTTAACGGCATCGCCTTCATTTCCAGCTACCTTTTCGATGAAAACTACATCACCTTCGGAAACCTTGTACTGCTTGCCGCCTGTTTCAATAATTGCATACATTTGAAGCACCTCCTTCATCTGATATCGCTAACCTATGGTATCTGCACGCAGATTTACTGACCATACTTATGCGTTTACCATAGCATTATAGCATAACAAAATATGGATGTCAACTGTTTTTTATCCTTTAAAAAACTTTTTAATAACAAATCGAAGCAGCCATTTTATGCCGCTTCGATTTCCAAAAGCCAAAATTTAGGATATAGCCAGATTAATAAAGCTTTGTAAACTTGTAGTCCTCATCTATTCCGAGTTTTTTAAGTGCATTAGCCTTGTTCTCGGCAATTACACCGTCAAGCTTATCGAAGTAGTTGTTACCTTCGGAATCGATATCCACGATAAAGGGACCAAGTTCATTTACCTTGAAGAACCATGCAGCTTCTATCTTGCCAAGTTCGTCGTAGAGGTAAACATCCTCAACCTCAATGGAATCTACCCAGAGGTTGGGGCTTACAGAACGGGGAGAAACATGAACACAGCATTTTTCCTTCATCATCTTTGCAGTTTCTTCACCCATTGTTGTTTTGCCGACAATCATCTTAAGTCCCCACTCGGAAACACTCTTTGCTCCCCACTTTTCAAATCTTATACTTGATGTGGGCATAAAGGAAACGAGCTTCCATTTTCCGTTTTCCTTAATAACTATGGGACCATTATGGATTAAAACATTTCTGTCCGCCGTGTCGAAGGGAAGTACATTGTTCTCGTCGAAAATGTGCTTTTGCAGTCTGGAACGGCATGTAAAGCAGTTTCCGCTTATATAAACAGTGTCGCCTAGTTTGAGTTTTTTTACATCCTCATCTGTGAGGGGTGATTGTAAATGATATTCAGCCATGTTTTTCCTCCTATCTGTCGCCAAACCAGTTGGGACTAATCATTTTTGTAACTACATTGTCTGCAGTAATTCTTGATGATGCACGGCGTGCAACCATACAGTTGGTGCTTGTGGCACAAGCTATGCCGGCAATATGAGTGTAAGCGTACTCAACATTAACAGCAAGAACGGATGTGTTTCCGCCGGCACCGAGTATGCCTATTCCGAGGCTGTTTAATGCTTCGTACAAATCTTCTTCAATCTTTGCAAACATAGGGTCGGGATGCTTGGAGCCTACCGTTCTGAGGCAGGCTGCTTCTTTAGCAAGATTTGCAGCAACATTTGCTGTTCCGCCGATACCTATACCGAGAACAGACGGTGGGCAAACAGCGCCTGCTCTTGCAGATGCCACAAAGCTGTCTATAACAAACTTTTCTATACCCTTTATACCATCGGCAAAAGCAACTATTCTGTGTCTTGTTCCGCCAAAGCACTCACTTCCGCCGCCCTTTGCAGCGTAGGACATTTCGATGGCATCACCGTCTACAAACTGATATGTAAAATCGGGAATGTTCATACCTATATTGTTACCGGGGTCGTAACCTGTGATGGGGTGCTTCATTGTAGCACGAAGGTAGCCAAGCTCTGTTGCCTTTGCAACTGCTCTGCGAGCTGCGTTTTCTAGCTCCACAAAGCCACCTTCAAGCTCGCACTTGTTTCCTACCTTGAAGTAGAAAATCGGCCAGCCTGTGTCAACACAAAGGGGGTTTTCTCTTACCGCGGACATTTTCATGCTGTTTAAGGTGGTTTCGAGACCTTTTTTAGCATCAGGATTTGTTTCTCTTGCTATTGCCTTTTCAAAAGCATCGCTAACATCGGGAGAAATTTCTGTTGCTCCGCGTTTGATGGTTTCAAAAAGCGCCTGTTCGTAAACTTCTGTTTTAATCATGCGGTTTCACCTCACATTATATTTCTATTCCCGCAAGCGGACCATGCATCTGGCAGCCATAAATATCGCTGTCATTTATGCTTCCGCTTATGTTCTTTCTGGGGAATGTTATTTTTATTGAATTTACCACTGCATAGGGGATAATCTCAATTTTTTCTTCCTCCACGCTGTATGCCTTGGAAACATCTGCTTTTGTAAGTCTCTTTTCTACATATTCCATATCTTCTCTTGTGTTGAAGATTAAGTCAAATGTTATAAAAAGAGGACCAGCATTTTTACTTCTTAAGATTTTTGTATAATCTATAAGCTTTTTCATAATTAGATTACCTCCGTTACGATTTTTGCGGTTTCCATAAGCGAATCAACCTTTGCAAGATGGAAAACAGAGAATTCATATACCGGACCAACATGGATATCGGAAGGCGAGAAGGGGAATGCAAGATTTCCTGCGCTGGACTTTCTGCCTACATAGTCGCAGTGGAGCATACGGCTTCTTGCCAATGCACAAACTGTATCTGCAATTTCCTGAGTCTTACCTACTATATCCATAACTATACCAAGAGAGCTTTCCTCACCGCCGGAGAGTTTAAAGCTAATTGTGTAGCTATTTTCGGGGAGAGTGTCTTTGGTATTGCGCTTTACGAAATCTGTAACTACGCCGATTATTTCATCGATGTGTCTTATCGTTTCGCTGTCGTATATTGTAGCAGGGCAAATTGTTCTGTAGCCGGAGCACTTAACGCCCTCGAGCTTTAATGTCTTTTCCTCTGCATCCTTGAACACGGAACCTGTAACACGGACTGTTCTGTCATCTACCTGTGTGAATACAGAGTTTGTAAGGTCGCAAACGCCGTCGGGCTCGTATATAAGGTAGGGGTTTGTCTGCTCATAGAGAGTGTGAGCTGCAACTCTGTCTACTGTGCAGCGTCTCTGCGGGCTTGCAGGACGAAGCTCAAAGTAATCCTTTTCTATGTAGCCCTGCATAACATCTGCTGCTGCAACCGGCTCGCAGCACATAGCGCCACATTCCATAATCTTTGCCATATGGAAAGCTAGACCGTGGTCATAGCCTTCGTATATACAGGGTGCTGCGTAGATTGCTGTATCGCAGAGTCTTCCCGATACTATGATGTCTACCTTCTCTTCTAGAAGCCTTATTACAGGTGCTATACCAATCTGGCTCACAATCTTGGCAGAGTTTTCTACGGATGCTTTGTCCAGCGGGAATTCAGGACTCATATCCACGATTTTGCCTTCTTCTAATTTCTTTAAAACATAATCTTTGGTAACATCGGAATAAATTACACCGAGTTTAAATGATAAATTCTTTTCTTTTGCTATTTCTCTTATGATGTCAAGAAGCCACTCTACATGTGCATCCGAACCAGCACCGCCTGCTGTTCCGATTATAAAGGGTGCCTTCTGCTCGAGTGCAAGGGGCATTGCAAGCGATAAGTCTCTTTTTACCGCACCTCTGTCGGTAAAAGATTTTCCGCTGCCCAGATAATAAGGACCAGGGTCGGTTGAACCTGCGTCAACACCAACATAATCCACTTTTTCGGAAAATGCAAGTTTTAAGGATTCTTCGCTGTAACCATAGCCCAAAAGGCCACAGAGTGAAACTATTTTCATTTCCATTACCTCCACAATTTATTACCTTTATTATAACACGGTCAAAAAACTCTTTGTTGCAATTTGTTCGTTTTATATTGCATTTTGTATAATTTGGTGGTAAAATGATTGAAAAGGAGTGTTCTGTATGGATATTAAAAACTTCGTGCTCTCGTACTACAAGAATTCCACCGAAAACTTCCACATTCACAAGGTGGAAAAATCCGTGGAAGCACAAAAGCCACACACACACGACTATTTTCAGATTTATTACATAATAAAAGGCTCTCTTCTTCACTATGTAGGAGACAAATATTCTCTCCTTTCGCACGGGAATATGTCCATAGTACCGCCAAAGACAACTCATCACATTGTACCCAATCCCAATACCGAGTTTTACTCTTTTTCTTTTATGCCCGACTTTCTGGGCGAGAAAAACAAATCAAACCACCTTAGCATAAATTTTCTCGGAAGTTTGCAGGCAGACATTTCAAACGGCATACATCCCAAGGTTTCGATAGAGGCTGAAAACATTTTTTATACCGAAAATATTATGAAACAGCTACTTAAGGAATTTGAAAAGAAAGATATAGGCTACGAAGAAACCGCAAGAGCATATTGTACCATTCTTCTTACAACAATAGCACGAAATTATTTTGAAAAAGAGCAAAGCCGCCTACCCCACAACTTTGAAAGCAACGAGCAGTTTGTGCTGCACTGTATAAACTACATAGAAAACAATTTTACCGACGATTTGTCTCTGGAGGAGATGGCAAAGCGTTCGGCGATGTCCAAGGGCAATTTCTGTGCACTGTTTTTTAAGTTTACAGGGCACTCATTTAACAGCTACTTAAACCAATGCAGAATAAAAAAAGCCATAAGCTACATAAACAAAGGCTACAAGATAACATCTATCTACGGACTTTGCGGTTACAACGACTTTTCCACATTTTACCGCAATTTCAAAAAGATAATGGGTATATCGCCAAAAGAATATAAAAAATCAGAAGAGGACGCAGTATAACTGCGTCCTCTCTTTTGCTATAAAACTTTTATGACAGAATAATGATTCTTACTCTTCCACCCGCCGAGGTGGCTTTGTCCGCATACACATAGGCTGTATGGTCCTCTGCCATTTCCTTTAGCTCATCTATTGTAATCATAGTGTATGTTGTATCTAAAGAAGACTTTCTTACATAAATCTGCACCTTATCCCACATAACATAGTCCTTTCCGCCTATAGTAAGGACGGAGCCGGTTATGCTCGAAATCTTGTCGCCCGAGAGTTTGGCAAGCGGTGTTACGGAATTAACTCCCCTTGCGTCAAGTGACATACCCACTGCCTGACCGGAGGAAACGGTAAACACCTTTCCTTGTGTTGAAAACGATGACTTAACACCGCCGGATATATACTCATAGCTTCCCGAAAGGGAAAAGCCTACACTTGTATTTTTGACTTTCGTCATAATTGCGTAGGTGTTTGTGTCGCCCGTTACATTATCCAAAATCAAGCCGTCAATATTGCCCACAGAGTTTTTGGAAACATACAAAACATCCTCTTTTTGTATGTTTATGCCGTTTAGCCTCTGGGGATAAACAGAATTAACCACGGCAGTCTCGCCCGATTTAGTAGTGGATGTCTCTATAATCTTAACATCATCTGAGAGTGTGTAGGTGCCAAGCATATTGGTGCCCGAGCCCCAGGTGAATTTTCCCGATATCGAGTTTTGTGTCTGCACTCTTGAAACTGTGGCAACAGAACTAGTAAGCTTTACGGACACTACACTGTTTACAATGGATTCGTAGTTTTTGTCTGCAATATAGTCTATGGTCTCTCCCGATGCAAGAGCAACTCGCACATACGGCTTTGTTACCTTTGTGCCCGAAACCGTAGTTTCCTTTGTTCCCACGGCAGTTAAAAATCCATACACCTTATCCCCCACCTGTGAGGAAGACGAGCCGTCCGATACATCTGCAACAGCGCCCGATTTGCCCATAAGAAGTGTAACGGTGTCGCCGTAACCAAACTTGCCCCCGGCAGAGAGCTTTGACAGGGCATTTGTGCCCTCGAGTTCATATGTTACACCCGACACGGTAACAGATGTGGGAGCGTTTTTATTGGGTTGTGCATCCTCGTAAATGCCTGTTATTTTTTTGGAATATACCAGTGCGGTTTTGTATTCCTCCATATAATAAACGATATCATTTATCGAAACATCCGAAAGAGATGCATTTTCTCCGTCTCTCACAATTCTTATTGAAGAGTCCGCGCCAAAATCCCGATACCAGTCAGATGATGTAACGGTCTTTGGACCTAGTGTCCTATTAAAGCCGGAAATAAGTGTTTCGCCCGAACCTTTAGTATTGGCTAAGAGAGTATTGTAGGCTATGGTTGCCACATCATAGCGAGTAAGCTCCTGCCCTGCGTATTTATTGACATTATCCAAAAGACCCATTTTTTTCGCCATTTCCATCTGGGAATAAGGCCAGTCATTTCCCATATCCTCGTCTGTGTATCCGAGAACACGCATAAACATAACAAGTGCTTCTTCAAGCAAAACGGTGTTTGAAGGACGGAAGGTGGCATCCATATAGCCCTTAAAAAGACCGTGCTTAATTCCTACTGTAATATAGGGAGATGCCCAGTGCTCATATGTAACATCCGCAAATGGCGAGCTTTTTTGACCAAGTTCAACCATATTTCTGTACGGTGATGAAGCCACAACGATTTTGGCACATTCCGCACGCGATACCTTGTCGTGATATCTCATATCTCCCCTCTCGTCGCCCTGCATTATCGAAAGAGCGGACAAGACCTCACTCTCATAGTCGGACAAGGCGTATGCACTGTGCGTTGCCAAACTAAAGAGCACCGACACTATAATTAAAAAAGATAGTATTTTTCTCATTTGAAACTCCTTCCACAACCTATTCAAATCTTAGTGCGTCTATAGGATTTAATGTTGCCGCATTTTTTGCAGGCAAGAAGCCAAATATGATGCCTATACCCACAGAAACGCTAAACGCTACAGCAACCGCAGTTACAGACGGAATAACGGTAATACTCATAAGCCGTCCTATGACATAAGCGGCGACAGCTCCCAGAAGTATTCCGAGTATTCCCCCGAATCCGCTTACCGTGGCAGCTTCTATTACAAACTGCTGCATAATATGTTTTTTCTTGGCACCAAGGGATTTTCGTATGCCGATTTCCTTGGTTCTTTCGGTAACGGAAACGAGCATAATATTCATAATACCTATACCGCCAACAAGAAGTGAAATCCCTGCAATAAGTATAAGGGCACCCTTTAGAGTATCCATAATGTTATTCATTTCATCTAAAATTTCCTGAGTTGCAATTATGCTGTAGAAATTACTGCTTCCTAAAATTTCTGTAAGCTTTCTCTCCAGCACAGCTTTTGCCTCATCAATTCGTTTGGAATCCTTCATCGAAACCACATAAGTACCTACAGCTGAATTTCTGGACATTTTTGAGGCATTCGTGTATGGAATATATATACACTGGTCAGAGGAGCCTTCCGAGGAGTCGCCCTGCTCCTCCAAAACGCCTACTATGGTATATGGCTCTCCGCCAAGCTTTATTTTTTGACCCAGTGCTTTTCCCGTTCCGTAATATTCCTTCTCGTAGTATGTACCTATAACACAGACCTTTAGCATCTTGTCTATATCCACGAACTGCAGAAATCTACCCTGCGAAGTTGTTAATGTGTCAATCTCGTCGTAGGTTTCGTCTACACCTGTAACAGACGCATATGATATATCCGAGCTATTTGGTGATTTGACATTTACCATAGTGGTAACCTTTGGCGAGCAGTAGGAATAGAGCCTGTCGTTTTTATCGATAAGTTCATACAAAACATCCGGTTCAACACGCCTTGTGCTTCCTCTGGATGTTATGGAAACTGTTATGTTATTTGTTCCAAAGCCTTCAAAAACATCCGAAACCTGCCCCGTTATGCCATCCATAATACTTACCAGTATAATAACAGCTGCAACACCTATTATAATTCCGAGCATTGTTAAAAAGGAACGCATTTTGTTGGCACGGATGCTTGAAATTGCAAGACCTATGGTTTTAGAAAATTTCATCCTCATGCCTCCCCTTTTTTGTGCGCAGAAAGCGTGCTTTTGATTATTTCATCGCCCGACGAGTCGCCGTCATAGATTATTTTGCCGTCGTGCACTCTTATAACCCTCTTTGCTCTTGCGGCAATTGTATTGTCGTGGGTTATGAGTATTATTGTGTTTCCCTGAGTGTTTAGCTCAAGCAAAAAATCTATAACCTCTCTGCTAGTTTTCGAGTCGAGTGCTCCCGTCGGCTCATCTGCCAGAATTACAGACGGCGAGCCCGCAAGCGCCCTTGCAATAGACACTCTTTGCTGCTGACCGCCCGAAAGCTGTGAGGGTTTATTATGTGCCTTGTCCTCAACTCCGACTCTTCTTAAGGCATCCATAGCCAGTCTTTCCTGCTCGCTTTCCTTGAGTCCTTTGTACAAAAGAGGCAATTTTACATTATCAAGGTTGGTCAGCTTGGGCAAAAGATTGTACTGTTGAAAAATAAATCCAAGTGTTTTATTACGCAGCTCAGCCTGCTCATCATCGGTTAAAGAGCTTACATCCTCACCCTTTAAAAAATATCTCCCCTCGGTGGGAACATCCAGACAGCCTATAATGTTCATACAAGTGGATTTTCCGCTTCCCGACTGCCCGATAATTGCCACGAACTCGCCCTCATAAACGGAAAACGAAACCCCGTCTAATGCTCTGACCTCAACATCGCCTGTCTTATATATCTTATATATGTTCTGAAATTCAACCAAAGGAGTGGAATTTTCGTTCATATTATACCCTCCCCCGTTTTTATCTCATAGAGCCGGACATTCCAGAGCTACGCATACCTGTGCTCATTCCCGAAGAACGCATACCTCCGCTCATGCCACTTGGCATACCGCCTCCCATACCGCCGGACATACCACCGCCCATGCCTCCCATCATTTGCATGGGATTTGTTCTGCCCTCGGATGCCATTATCTGAGGTATATAAACTATATCTCCCTCTTTTAAGCCTTTAACTATTTCTATATATTGGTTATTGTTTATTCCGGTCTCAACCACAACAGATTTAAAGCCCTCGGGTGCAGTGTCGTCTTCTTTTTCTTTTTCGCCCTTAACATAAACGATATTTCCGCGGTTTACTGCCGAAACGGGAATTGCTACAACATCCTTAGCCATAGAGGTAATAATCTCAACATCTATATTCATCCCGGGCAGAAGGTCGTCGTCAAAATCTGTGATGGAAACTGTAACGGGGTATGTAGTAACACCGCCCGAGGTTGTGCCGTTTACGGAGATGTTTGTTACCTTGCCGTTGTAGCGTTTTCCCTTAACTGCATCGGAGGTTATTATAACATCCTGGTCAATTTCTACATTTTTGATGTCAAGCTCATCCACCGAAAGCTCACATTCAAGGCTTGACATATCATATATAACTGCCATCTCGGTAGACATATTGAAGTTATCCAGCTTGTCGCCCGCTTTTACATTCTTTGCAACAACTGTTCCGGATATGGGGGCTGTTATTGTATAGTCTTCGAGCTTTTTGCGTGCGTTATCACGCGAAAGCTGTGAGGACCGGAGCGAAAGCTCGGAGGATTTAAGACTGTCGCTGACAGATGTGCTGTCTATATGAATAAGCTCCTGTCCTGCTAGAACTCTCGACCCTTGAGAAACATACACCTTGTCTATATTACCGGATGCCTCCGATACAACTGTCTTTTCCGCAATATACTCAAATGTTCCCATGGGGTTTGAATAAAAGCCGTCTACAATGGCTGTGGCAGTCTCGCTTGTTGTGAGAGCACCGGGGTTTTTAACCTTTACTTTAACTGTTCTTACAAGGGTGTTGCCCGATGATGCGTATCCCTTTGAATTAACATCTGTAACTGTGCCGGGAAGTATCTCACCGTTTGAGGTGATTTTAACCTTGGCGTTTTGCCCTATATAAAAGTTTCTCGCATCTGCATCGCCAAATGTAACAGTAAGAATAAAATATGTATCGTCGTAGATATCGGCAATCTTGCTGCCGGAATTTATGCTCATGCCGTTTTTTACATAAAGATTTTTAACAACGCCCGAAATATCGGCGGTAACTGTTAATTTACTATAGTTATCTACAGCTTTTTTGTAATCCATCTGTGACCTCTCGTGTGAGATGTCGGCATTTTCGATGGAGTTTTTTGCATCGGACGAATCGATTTCATAAAGAATGTCGCCCTCTTTAACCATATCGCCCTGCTCAAAGGGAGCACTTAAAACATTTCCCGAAACAAGTGATGTAATGGAATACTGATCCTTGGGCATAACTACGGCTGAACCTGTAATGGACGAGGTTATATCTTGTCTTTTTACCGTGTCCTCTACCCATGTAATTTGGGGACCCTTTTTATTTCTGCCAAATACCGCAAACGATGCCAAAAGAGCAACTACGACAAATGCAGATACAATAATAAGTATTTTTTTCTTTTTCGAAAGGTTTTTAAATTTTTGAGGCAATTCCTTGATGAAAGAAATTTTTGTAGTGGATTTTTTCATTTTTTATTTCCTTTCTTAGTTTGCAAGTAATAATCCATTTTGTATATTGTACATTAAAAAACTTATAAAAAAGTTAATAAATTGAAAATTTATTGTAAATAAAAAGCATGTGTACAAATAGATTGCTTTGATTGTACCATATTTTTGCTTTTTTGTATAGTGGGTTTTGTTATACAAATTTCGGCAATAAAAAAGCACCCTGCTGGGTGCTTTCAGATGATTCTTCCTTAATCTGTTAAGATAAATAT
>JAZNFW010000136.1:0-6612 GCA_045576175.1 Clostridia bacterium
CATTAACTCACAAATAAGACGGCTGTTAAAGGGCTTGTGAGCAATAAAAACAAATTCAATACACGTCACACCAATTATCACACTACAAAAAGAACAACACACCTTACGGATTGACTTTTAGATAAAGTCAATGATACAATGTTTATATAAAAAGGAGGATGTGTTTTATGTCAAATAAAAATACTTATACTGAAATATTTGAGAATAAAATTGCTGAAAAACTAAAGGGTATGATATTGCCTTATAAAGATATTTTGTCTAGGGATATTCATATTGAATGTGGTGGTTATCCGGGAACTAATCATCATATGCCACAATGCTGTACGGCAATGTATAATATGATGGCAGGAGATGATGAGGTTTTATCAGCTCCGCCAAGTGGAAAAGGCGCATATGTTAAAATAAGATATTATAAAAGAAACCATAGATAATAAAAAGCGTGATGACAGTAAAATCATCACGCTTTTTGGCGGAGATGCAGAGATTTGAACTCTGGCGCCGGTTTGAGCCGACCTACTGCATTTCGAGTGCAGACCCTTCAACCACTTGGGTACATCTCCAGATATGTTAGATTGCTCCGTTTTGGTAGAGCAAAAAACAAGCAAATTATAGAATTTTGTTAGAAATGGCTAGAAAAACCGCTAGATAAGGGTGTAAAAACAAGGTTTGAACCTCGCTTAAACCCGCATGGTTAAGCCATTTGTAGGGGTACAGTTACAGTGTAACCGAGGGGATTTCGAGTCATGTCCGTTATGACCACTTCGATACCACTCCGTATGTGTTGAAAACTCAACAAAGAGTATTATACACTAAAGACCACTATTTGTAAATAGAAAAAACAAAAAATGACACTAAAATATCAATGCAAAGCGTTTTCGGCATTACACTGCGTCTTAAAGCAAAAAACGGCTCGTTTTGAATGTTCAAAACGAGCCGCTCTTCTGTTTTTAAATTATAGTCCAAATTCAGCTTCCAGCTGTTCTTTTGTGCGGTATCCCACAGATTTTTTTACAACTTGTCCGTTTTCGAAAAGCAAAATTGTGGGGATGCTCGCAATACCAAATTCAATGGCAAGTTCCTGCTCGTCATCAACATTAACTTTGCCGACTTTAACTTTGTCGCTGTGCTCTTTAGCAATCTCTTCAATAGATGGAGCAATCATTTGGCAAGGACCGCACCAGCTTGCCCAAAAGTCCACAATAACAGGGACGGTAGACTCTAATACTTCGCTTTTAAAATTTTCTTTTGTAATTGTAATTTCAGCCATATTGTGTTCCTCCTATTTTGATTTGTAGTATAGCATACAGTGGCAAAAACCCTCAAAAGACGGGTCTTCTATCTGTTTTTTAAATTCCTCGCAAACGCACTTATATTCTTCGGTGCGTTCCCTTCTGCAAGGGCAATAACCACCGGTTCTCTTTAAACCTTCTTTAACAACTGCAACAATTTCTTTGTCGGGATTAAGTGTAACAGGCATAGTCTCGTCCTCCTCGTCAATTGTCTCTTATATTTTACCATTAAAATAAGACACTGTCAAATTCGGCAAGATGATGTACCATCATCTATTATACCTGAATTTCATCCCAATTAAACAAATTCCACGGGTAACTTTGGGTATCGGGAAGGGTAGTGTACATTTTTTCGCTATTGTCAAAAGGGGATAGAAAGCTAATCGTGTGCGACCACAGAGCTACTGGGCAACCGTCCTTGCCGCTTCCGTATCGTCTATCACCAAAAAGCGGCATTTCTCTATGGGAAAACTGCACTCTGATTTGGTGAGTTCTTCCTGTGTGGAGCGTTATCTTTACAAGACTTGCACAGCCTTCGTCTGTTTGTACTGCGTCTAATATCTCATACTCAAGCGAAGCTTCTTTTACGCCCTTGCGAAGTCTCTTGACTACAAAGCTTTTGTTTTTTGATGAGTCCTTGAAGAGGTAATCTTTAAACACGCCTTTTTCACTTTCAGGTTTGTTGTGAATTACAGCAAGATATTGCTTTCCTATGCGTCTGTCTGCAATCATTTGAGAGAGCTTGGCAGCAGATGGCTTGTTTAGGGCGTATATCATTGTTCCCCCAACCAGGGCATCCAACCGATGAATAGGATATATGCTCTCGGGAGAGAGTTTGAGTTCATCCGAAATTAGGCTTATCATATCCTTGCCGTCGGGAGAAATCTGAGAATGGAAACCCGGAGCTTTCTTGCATATTATGTAATTTTCGTCTTTATATACAAACATTTTTTCACCGCCAGAATTACGATATGTTAATTATATAGGGATAAGCAAAAAAATTCAACAATTTTTTTAATTTACGATTGAAAAGAACACAATCTTGTGATACAATACCATTATGTGGAAAAATAGGGAAGGTAGGATTTACTTCAAATGCAAGATTACAAAGACAAAATTTTCACAATTCCAAATATATTGTCTATGGTAAGAATAGCAATCATCCCAGTGATTGTGTGGCTCTATTGCTTCGAGAATTCATGGTTGTGGACTGCGGTGCTTCTTATAGCATCCGGACTTACAGATTTGGTAGATGGATTTATTGCAAGGCGTTTTAATATGATAAGCAATTTTGGCAAGGCAATTGACCCAGTAGCAGACAAACTTACCCAGTTTGTTATGCTCATATGCCTTATTACAAGATTTCCAAAGATGATTATCCCTTGTCTGCTTCTTATGACAAAGGAGATAATCTCAGCAATTACCGCCATGATTGCAATTCGCAAGACAGGTGAGGTTGAGGGTGCAGATTGGCACGGAAAGGTGTGCACCTGCCTTATGTATCTAATGATGCTTGTGCATGTGGTGTGGTTTGGTATTCCTGAAACTGTATCAAATGTGCTTATAGCGGTGTGTACCGGAATGCTTGTACTTTCGTTTTTCCTGTACAACGCAAGAAACATAAAGGCAGCAAAGAGAAAGGCGTAATTTATAATATTAATTTTTGGTTAATGAGTTCGGCACTGTGCCGGACTCGTTTTTTGGTTTATTAAAATTTTTTGTTATTTTTTTAACAAAGTACTGTTCAATTATAAAATTTTGTAGTATAATGTAAAATGATATAATAGTCATAATCTCGAGCTATATATTTACAAGGGGGAGAAAATGGCGGAATTTGAAATACTTGCACCTGCAGGCAATCTGGATACTCTGATATGTGCAATAAATAACGGAGCCGATGCGGTATATATCGGCGGTCAGAATTTCAGTGCACGCAAAAATGCTGTAAATTTCACAAATGAAGAGATACATAAGGCGGTAGAATATGCACACCTCTTCGGTGCCAAGGTTTTTGTAACTGTAAACACCCTTGTATATGACTGCGAGTTTACTGAACTCATAGATTATATAGCCTTTTTGTACAGTGCTGGAGTGGATGCACTCATAATTCAGGATTTGGGTGTTCTTTCTGTCATTAAAGAGCATTTTCCGGATTTTGAACTTCACGCAAGCACTCAGATGACCGTACACAACATAGCCGGTGCCAAAATTGCCAAAAAGCTGGGCTTTAAGAGGGTTGTCCTTTCCAGAGAGCTCACATTTGAAGAAATTAAGAATATATCCGAAAGTGTTGATATAGAGCTTGAGGTTTTTGCGCACGGAGCACTTTGTATGAGCTACAGCGGGCAGTGTCTTATGAGCAGCTTTATAGGTGCACGAAGCGGAAACAGGGGAGATTGTGCTCAGCCGTGCAGACTTCCTTACACGCTTATGACTTCAGACGGAAAGGCAGTATCCGAGAAGGACAGGTATCTTTTGAGCCTTAAGGATTTGTGCCTTGTAGAAAAAATGGATGAACTAAAGAAGTGCGGAGTAAAATCGCTCAAAATAGAAGGCAGAATGAAGAGCGCGGAATATGTGTCTGTTGTAACGAGTATTTACGACAAATACCGACACGGCGGAGAAGTTGAAAAATCTGATTTACTCTCACTTGAAAATATTTTCAGCCGAAGCGGATTCACTCGCGGATATCTCGAGGGCAACACCGGCAGACATATGCTAAATTACGAAAAAAACAACGACGATGTATATAAAAATATATCATCAGACATCAAACATCTTGCAGATAGCCTGAAGAAGAAGAAGACACACGCTCCCGTTGTTTTTGATGCTCAAGTAAAAATTATGCTTGATAAACCCATAGAGCTTATTGTGACTGCACTGTCAAGGACAGTTAGCGTAAAGGGCAGTGTGGATGCCCAGAAAGCACTGAATGTGCCTCTTACGAAGGAGAGAATTTCGGAGCAAATCGGCAAAACCGGCTCAACTCCTTTTGCACTCGGCTCAATTGAGATAGATATGGAGGAGGGGATATCCCTTCCTGTAAAGGAAATAAATGCCGTAAGGCGAGATGCACTCTCGCTTCTTCAGGCGGAAATAACCAAAACAGACCGAGAACCGGTCTCTGTGAATTTTAAAACCAAGGCAAAGGCTTTAAAGGCAGAGGATAAGGTCTCCTTTAACGCTCAGGTCAAAACCCTAAAGCAAATGTACTGTGCAATCGATGCCGGCTTTAACAGGGTGCTTGTTCCGTACAGCCTCTATGTGAAAAACAAGGTGGAGATAGATGCCATAAGTCACGATATTTGTGTTGTTCTTCCCGTTGTAACAAGAGACAATGTGCCCATAGATATTCACAGCATAAAGAGAGATGTGTATGCATCAAATATTTCGCATCTGGATTGTGACTTGCAGGGAAGAATATATGCCGATTACACTCTTAACGCATTTAATTCGTACACAACAGATGTGCTTAAAAGCTTTGGCGTGGATAGGGTATGTCTTTCGCCCGAGCTCAATTTGAGAGATGTCTCTTCTGTTTCTTCGGAGATGGAAAAGGAAATCATAGTTTACGGCAGACTTCCTCTTATGACGGTGCAAAACTGCATAGTAAAATCCTCCTTGGATTCTTGCGGATGCAAAACGGGGTATTATCTCTTGAAAGACAGAAAAGGGATGCTGTTTCCCGTGTTTACCGACAAGGGTGTGTGCACAAATACCATACACAATTCTTTGCCCATTTATATGGCGGACAAGCTCGATTTGGTGGAAAAGAGCGGTGTATCGAATATGCGATTTGTGTTTACTACAGAAAAAGAAGATGAAATTTACCGCATATACCATATGTACCAAAACGCCATTAAGCCGGACTTTGAATTTACAAGAGGTCATTATTTCAGAGAGAGGATGACTTAATTTATGAACGAAATACAAGTAAAAATAAAATTTTTGGAAAATAATAAAGAAAAGAAGATGCCCTTTTACGCAACAACAGGCTCTGCAGGTATGGACCTTACCGCGTGCATAGAAGAAGATATTGTGCTAAAGCCTCTTGAAAGAGCACTTGTTCCTACCGGAATTGCCATAGGACTTCCTAGTGAAGAATATGGGGCATTTATCTTTGCAAGAAGCGGTCTTGCCACCAAAAAAGGCATTACGCTTTCCAATTGTGTGGGAGTGGTGGACAGTGATTACACTGGAGAAATTAAGGTAGGACTTATTAATCTTAGCCAAGAACCATACACACTCACAAACGGAGAGAGAATAGCACAGCTTGTAATTCTGCCTGTAGCCCATGCCAATTTTGTGGCTACAGAGGAGCTTGACAAAACACAGAGAGGAAGCGGTGGATTCGGTTCCACAGGTGTATATTGATGAGAAAGGTTATTCTGGCATCCGCGTCTCCAAGACGAAAGGAGCTACTCCAAAACATAGGTCTTAAATTTGCTGTTGCAGTGAGCGATGCAGACGAGTCATCGGTTCCAAAGGAACTGGAGCCGGGCTTGTATGTGCGTGAGCTTTCGTTTATAAAGGCACTCACAGTAGCTAAGGTAAGCGGTAAAGATAGCTTTGTAATAGGAGCAGATACAGTAGTTGTGCACGGAGGAGACATCCTCGGTAAGCCTTTGGGCAAGGATGATGCAAGGGGTATGCTAAGGCGTCTTTCGGGCGATACCCACTATGTTTATACAGGCATAAGCGTGGTAGATACCAATACTATGGAGACCGTGTCTGAATTTGAAAAAACAGCAGTCACCTTTAGAGAACTTACAGACAGAGAAATAGATTATTATGTAGATAACTATAGTGTTCTTGACAAAGCAGGAAGCTATGCAATTCAGGAGTATGCAGGCACCTTTGTAAAGTGCATACAGGGCGACTATTTCAACATCGTAGGGCTTCCGGTGTGCAGACTTTGTGAACTTGTAAAAAAGGAATTCGGGGAGGATTTGGTATAATGGCAAAAAGAGATATAGGAATAGACCTTGGTACAGCCAATACTCTGGTGTATCTTAAATCCAAAGGAATAGTTATAAATGAGCCGAGCGTTGTGGCAATAAACAAGGATACCGGCGAGGTTATAGCAGTTGGCACACTCGCAAAACAGATGCTTGGCAGAACACCCGAAAATATCGTTGCCGTTCGTCCTTTGAAAGACGGCGTTATTGCCGATTTTGATGTAACTCAGGTAATGATAAGATATTTTATAAACAAAGCACTCGAAAAGAGCGGAATGTCAAAACCTAGGGTTGTGATATGCGTTCCTTCCGGAGTTACCGATGTTGAGAAAATGGCAATAGAGGAGGCTACCATTCAGGCAGGA
>JAZNFW010000137.1:0-2561 GCA_045576175.1 Clostridia bacterium
CATATTCCCTGCGTTTTTGCCTTGACTGAGACAAAATTTATTATTTTAAAACTCCTAAGGACCTTAAACGGACGAATTTTTGAGGATATTTTGGTGCGGAGGACGCAGGAAGGCTTTGTGCCTTTCAAGGACGACAAGCCTAAAGATGCCGAAAATTCGCCGTTTGAGGCATCTTCAGTGTTGGTTGTTAAGGCTAAGGTAGAGTGCAAACGTAACCCACAGAAGATACGGTATCTGCAAATATGCTGCAAGAGGAGATATTCTATAAAATCTTACTATCATAGTAAGAATTAAAACCCATAACAGAACGAGCCAAATAAATGCAAACAAAAATGCCCTCATATTAAAGAATATTATAGACCAGAAGAAGTTGACTACAAGCTGGAGGGCATATACCCCAAGACCTGTTTTTTGAATGATGGGAGATTTGGATGCCTTTCGGTACACAATAGCAGAGCTTATTCCCATAAGTATGTAGAGAATGGTCCAAACAATCGGGAATAAAAATCCCGGCGGCGACAGGGGAGGTCTTACTATGTCATTATATATGTCCATACTTCCTCTTGTTAAAAGGGCAGACAGTCCTCCCACAGCAAGAGCAATAAGGACAGAGTAAATATATGGCTTAATTTTTTTAAGCATAAAAAATCACCTCGGTACATTGTATGCCGGGGTGATTTGTTTAATACATTTATAGTCAGCGTGTGAGCTGATTTACTGTTTCCCGTGATTTTTTGTAAGGAAATGAATTGTAAAGGGAATACTTACAAGTCCTGTTATAATATCGCCTACAGGCTGTGCTATTTGTATACCTGTAAGGCCCAAAAAGTGGGTTGCAATAATAAGAGTGGGTATGAAGGAAAGTCCCGAACGCATAAGCGACAAAAACGAGGAAACTCCCACCTTTCTTATGCTTTGGTACAGCATATTGATAGGTACCGACAATGGCAGAAACATTGTGCCTACGGATGCCCACTTTAGTGCATAGGTTCCTATTTTTATTACATCTTCGCTTTTCTGGAATGCAGTTACAATCTCTTTTGCAAATATAAATCCGGGAACGGCAAGTATACTTACCAGTGAAAATCCCAGAACTATGGTTACCAGAAGACCTTTTTTTACTCTGTCGTATTTTTTTGCCTGATAGTTAAAAGATGCTACCGGCTGGAATCCCTGACCTATGCCAAGACCCACGCAGAGTATAAACATAGTAAAGCGGTTTACAACACTCATAGCCGCTATTGCCGCATCGCCAAAGGGTTTTGTGAGGTTGTTAAGTAGTCCGTGAGATATGGATGTAAGCCCCTGACGAATCATAGCGGGGAATCCTACTTTAAGGACGGTAAGGTAGACCGATGCACTTTTGCTTACTCGTTTTATGTTTATGTCGCTTTGAGCCATCTTGATATAGAAGAACAAGAGGATGCTAAAGCTTATAATCTGCGAAACCGCTGTGGAGAGCCCTGCACCGTACACACCCAAGCGAGGTACAAGGAGCCAGTCACCGAATATATTAAGTATTCCGCCAGTTGTGAGACCTATCATAGAGTAGAACGCCTTGCCCTCGTAACGCAGACAGTTGTTTAATACAAGAGAGCATATCATAAAAGGACACGATATCAGTACCCACATACCATAGTCGCAGGCAAAGGGCAGGATTGTCTCAGTGCTTCCTAAAAGCCTCATAAAAGGCTTTAAAAATATAAAGCCAACAACACTGAGTACAAGACCTGCACCTCCGCCAACAAAAAAGGCAGAGGAGGCGTACTTGGTGGCTTCATCGGTATTTCTGTCGGCAAGTGCTTTGGAGACCATTGTGCCTGAGCCTTGACCGAGCATAAACGCAATAGCTTGTATTATAGCCTGCAGTGTAAAGAGAATTCCTGTAGCCGCCTGTGCGCTTTTACCTAAAGTTCCCACAAAATATGTATCTGCCATATTGTAGATGCTTGTGATGAGCATGGATATGGTTGTGGGTATGCCAAGGCTTATTATGAGCTTTGCCACAGGGGTTTTGGTCATTTTTTCATAGTAAAGTTCGGATTTAGACATAGTATCACCTTCGTAGATAAACTGGTAATATTATAATAAAAATGGGGAGAAAAGTCAAATGGGGAGAGTAAAGGGAAGAAATTCAAAAACACACAGTAGCACATGGGGATGGTTTCCTGCATTTGCTGGAAATATTGACATCATTCTAAATTTGGTATATAATATAAATAAAATGAGGTGTTAAAATGGATATACTAACAATAAAAGAAGCAAGTTTGATGTGGGGGATTTCTGTAAGACGAATTGCTGTTTTGTGTAACGAGGGAAGAATTGTTGGAGCAAAGAAAATTGCAGGTGTTTGGCTTTTGCCAAAAGATGCGCAGAAACCCACGGATACAAGAATTAAATCAGGTAAATATACAGATTGGAGAAATAAAACAGATATGGCATCTAAAGATTTTGAAAGTAATTTGAAAAATCTAAAAGGAACATTTGCTGTAGAGAGTATGACCGTTAGTAATGAAAGCATTAAGAACCTTAAAAGAATTGATAACGGCAAAGTTAGCTAT
>JAZNFW010000138.1:0-13890 GCA_045576175.1 Clostridia bacterium
TATATAGGTATATAACAATTATAGGCATAACTATAAAATAACACAATGAGGTATTGATATGGAAAATCGAGAAAAGAAAGTTCTGGTCATCGGTGTAATCGGAGCTGATGTTCATGCTGTCGGAAACAAGATTTTATACCACGCTTTTACGGAAGCCGGCTTTGAGGTTGTAAATCTTGGTGTTATGGTTTCTCAGGAAGAATACATAGCAGCTGCAATAGAATCCGGTGCCGATGCCATAGTAATTTCTTCCCTCTACGGACAGGGCGAGCTTGACTGCCGCGGTATGCGCGAAAAGTGTGACGAGGCAGGACTTAAGAACATCCCCCTTCTTGTAGGAGGAAACATTGTTATAGGTAAGCAAAAGTTCGAAGATGTTGAAAAGAGATTCAAAGCCATGGGCTTTGACCGTGCTTTCCCGCCCGGAACATCACCAGAAACTACAATCGAAGCTCTTCATGAACTTCTTAATATGGATGGTGACAATTAATGAAAAATGTTTTGCTGATTGATTTCGGCAGTACATACACAAAGCTTACCGCGGTAGATGTAGAAAAAGAAGAAATCCTCGGGACCGCATCGGCATATACAACAGTTATGACGGATATAAACGAAGGTCTTACTGAGGGCATGAAGCTTCTTGAACAAAAAACAGGCAAGATAACATATGATGCCTGCTATGCTTGTTCTTCTGCAGCGGGTGGCTTAAGGATGGTAACGAGCGGACTTGTGCCCGAGCTTACGGGCGAGGCTGCCAAGCTTGCAAGTCTGGGTGCCGGAGCAAAAGCCGTTGGCGTTTATGCCTTTGAGCTTACAGATGATGATATACAGGAAATCAGCAAACAAAACCCCGACATATTCCTGCTTGTAGGCGGTACCGACGGCGGAAACACCGATTGTATTGTCCACAATGCAAAGATGCTCGCCGGAATGAATCCAAAGTTTCCTATAGTTTTTGCAGGAAACAGAACAGCTGTAAGCGAGTGTCGGGAGATACTAAAAGATTGTGAGGTTCATTTCTGCCCCAATGTAATGCCTAAATTCGGCGTTCTTAAGATAGAACCAACACAAAAACAAATAAGAGAAATATTCTTAAACAAAATAATTCACGCCAAGGGATTAAGTAAGGCGGCAGAGCTTCTGTCCGACATAATGATGCCCACACCATCTGCTGTGCTTTCTGCTATGGAGCTTCTTGCAAAAGGGTATGATGATGAAGCCGGTATAGGAGATTTGGTGGCAGTCGATGTAGGCGGAGCCACAACAGATGTTTATTCAGTTGCCGACGGAATGCCCGAGCATATGAACACAGTGTACAAGGGCTTGCCCGAGCCGTACGCAAAGCGTACAGTAGAAGGTGATATCGGTATGAGATACAGTATCGGCGGTATAATTGATGCCTGCGGTATAGACAAGATAAGCACTATATCCGGACTTACCGCAGAGAGAGCCGAAGAGCTTTCCCGTTATCTCATAAATAACACCAAGACTCTTCCCAATGGCGACAAAGAATTGGAAAACCTTGATTTTGCACTGGCAAGCTGTGCCGTGGAAGAAGCGGTCAGACGCCACGCAGGTACAATCACAGAAACATACACAATGATGGGTCAGACTTTTGTTCAGGAAGGCAAAAATCTTACAAAGGTGAAACAGATTGTAGTAACCGGCGGAAGTCTTATTCATACAAAAAGGACAGAAGAGATTGCATCGTGTGCTATGTATTCATCATTTGACAGTGCATCACTGCGACCTAAGGAAGCAGATATATGGATAGACAGAACATATATTTTGGCTGCTATGGGCTTGCTTTCAATGCATTACCCCAAGGTAGCACTACGAATAATGAAAAAGGAGCTTGAATACCATGGATATTCAAAATAAACGAATTTCTGATGCAGAATTTAACCGTTTACGTCAGGAGGTACTCACACAGTGGCCCACAGGAAAGGATGTTGATTTGGAAGAGGCAATAGCTTATCACAAATCTATGCCCCAGTCCAGAAACTTTTCCAAAAAGTTACTTGACGCTAAGAGAGAAAATCGTACATTGGTACAGCCCCGTGCAGGTGTGCCGGTAGTAGAAGAGCACATAAAGCTTATGCAGTATCTTGAAAAAGAGGGCGAAGCAGATCTTCTTCCCTCTACAATAGACAGCTATACAAGACAGAACCGTTACGAAGAAGCAGAAAACGGCATAGCAGAATCTTTAAGACTCGAAAGAGCTATGCTCAATGGCTTCCCGGCTGTAAACCACGGTGTTCAGAAGTGCCGCCAGGTAATAGAAAGTGTTAATGTACCTATGCAGGTTCGTCACGGAACACCTGATGCAAGACTTCTTACCGAAATCACATACGCAGGTGGTTTTACAAGCTACGAGGGCGGTGGTATATCCTACAACCTTCCTTACTGCAAAAACATCCCTATGGAGCGTACAATCCGTGATTGGCAGTATGTAGACCGTCTTACAGGTCTTTATGAAGAAATGGGCGTATCTATAAACCGTGAGCCCTACGGTCCTCTTACAGGAACACTCGTTCCTCCCTGCGTATCCCACGCGGCTGCTATTATCGAAGCATTACTTGCTGCAGAACAGGGCGTAAAGAATATAACAGTTGGTTACGGTCAGTGCGGAAATCTCGTTCAGGACGTAGCAGCTATCCGTACACTTCAGGAATTAACCGATGAATATCTTGCAAAGTATGGCTATGGCGATGTAGAGGTAACAACAGTTCTCCATCAGTGGATGGGAGGTTTCCCTGCAGATGAAGCAAAGGCATTTGGTGTTATTTCTTCAGGAAGCCTTATTGCAGGCTTATCCAAGGCTACAAAGGTTATAGTTAAAACACCTCACGAAGCTGTTGGTATTCCTACAATGGAAGCAAATGCTCAGGGACTTCGCTGCACAAAGCAGGTTGTAAATATGCTCGCCGACCAGACATTTAAGTCGAATACTCTTGAAGAAGAAAAGGAAATTATTTGTCAGGAAACAAGAGCTATTGTAGATAAGTGCTTTGAACTTGGAAAAGGCGATATAGCAGTTGGTGTTTGCCGCGGTGTAGAAGCAGGTGTTCTCGATGTTCCCTTTGCACCTTGCCGTGCAAATGCGGGCAAGATGCTTCCCTGTCGTGACAACGAAGGTGCGGTTCGTATACTTAGCGTAGGTAACCTTCCATTTAGCAAGGAGCTTGTTGATTTCCACAGAGAAAAGATAGAAAAGAGAGCTCAGGCAGAAAACCGCAAGGCTTCTTTCCAGATGGTAATTGACGATGTATATGCAATAGGTAAGGGCCGTCTTGTAGGTCGTCCCAAATATTAATATAGGAGATGTCAATATGAAAATAGTAGATGTTGTATGTTCACCAGGAAGAACAGGATTCTATTTTGATGACCAGAGAGCTATAAAGCAGGGTGCAGGTCATGACGGTGTGTTTTATATAGGTGACCCTGTAACAGATGGCTTTCGTGCAGTTCGTCAGGCAGGAGAATCCATTTCTGTAATGATAGTTTTAGAAGACGGACAGATTGCTTATGGCGACTGTGCTGCAGTTCAGTATTCAGGTGCAGGCGGAAGAGACCCTCTCTTTTTGGCAGAGGATTTTATACCTGTAATTGATAAGTACATAAAGCCTTCTCTCGTAGGTAAAGAAGCAGACGATTTTCGTGGCCTTTGTAAGATGATGGAGGCAATTCAGGTAGAGGGAAAACGTCTTCACACTGCAATCCGCTATGGTGTATCCCAGGCTATTTTAGATGCTGTTGCAAAGGCAACAGGCAGAATGATGTGCGAGGTAGTTGCAGACGAATACAACTGCACAGTGTCCGAAACACCAATTCCGATATTCACACAGTCCGGTGATGACCGCTACGATAACTCGGACAAAATGATTATAAAGGGTGCACAGGTTCTTCCTCACGCTCTTATAAACAATGTAGATACAAAGCTTGGCCGTGACGGCGGAAAGCTCAAGGAATATGTTGCTTGGCTTCGTGACAGAATATTGGAATTCCGTTCAGACGAGAGCTATTTACCTGTAATGCATATTGATGTTTATGGAACAATCGGTGCAGCTTTTGGTAACGACAACTACAAGGCTATGGCAGACTATATCGAAGAAATCGGCAAAATAGCAAAGCCCTTCAAGATTCGTATAGAAGGTCCTATGGACTGCGATTGCGACAGAGAAACACAGCTTAATGCTTTGGCTGCATTAACAAAAGAACTTGATAGCCGCGGATGTGACGTAGAACTCGTAGCAGACGAATGGTGCAACACATTAGAAGATATTAAGCTCTTTGCCGACAACAAGGCTGGACACATGGTACAGATTAAGACCCCTGACCTTGGTGGTATAAACAATACAATCGAAGCTGTTCTTTACTGCAAGGAAAAGGGTATCGGTGCATATCAGGGCGGAACCTGTAATGAAACAGACCGCAGTGCGCAGGTTTGTGTACACTGTGCTATGGCAACTCAGCCTACACAGATACTTGCAAAACCCGGCATGGGTGTTGACGAAGGCTTTATGATAGTCTATAACGAAATGAATCGTATTATGGCTATGAGAAAGGCTAAGAAGAATATTAAGTAATTTCAAAAGGCACCTTTTTGGGTGCCTTTTTTGTGCTTGTGTTGGCATAGTTTAGAACTTGACACAGAAAAATAAAAATAGTAAAATGTAATTGTAAGATATAATGATAAAAAACTCACTTTCAAACTTAAAAAATAAAAAAGGAGAGTGAAACGGTTTGATTAATACAATTTTTTGGGTTGTAGCTCTTATAGCCTTTGTGGTTATAGAAGCATCCACTTCGGTGCTAGTAAGCATATGGTTTGCCTGCGGAGCACTTGCAGCAATTGTGGCAACGGCACTTGGTGCAGGAACAATTACACAGATTATTGTTTTTGTTGTAGTTTCCGCAGTATGTGTGTTTGCACTTCGTAAATACGCGTTAAAAAACATAAAATCTGTTGATGCAAAAACCAATCTCGACAGAATTATCGGTCAGGATGTAATAATTACTCAAACTGTAGACAACGCTAAAAGAACAGGCACTGCTGTTATAAACGATGTAGAGTGGAAGGTTACAAGCGAGGACAGTCAGATAATTAATGAGGGCGAACATGCGCTTGTTACACACATAGACGGAGTTAAACTTGTTGTAAAAAAATAAGGAGGTATATTTATGGAAGCTTTACTTGTTATTGTTGTATTACTGCTTATCATTCTTGTATCAAATGTCAAAATCGTTCCTCAGGCGTATGCGTACATCATTGAGCGTTTTGGCGGATACTACGGCACATGGAATGTTGGTCTTCACATCAAGGTTCCATTTATAGACAGAATTGCCAAGAAGGTTAATCTTAAAGAGCAGGTGGTGGATTTTCCGCCTCAGCCTGTAATTACCAAGGATAATGTTACAATGCAGATAGATACTGTAGTATATTTTCAGATTACAGACCCCAAGCTTGTTACCTACGGCATTGAGCGTCCCATGATGGCTATAGAAAACCTCACTGCAACTACACTCAGAAACATTATAGGTGATCTGGAACTTGATGAAACACTCACTTCAAGAGACACAGTAAACACCAAGATGCGTTCTATACTTGATGAAGCTACAGACCCTTGGGGAATTAAGATAAACCGTGTAGAGCTTAAAAATATTATTCCCCCAAGAGAAATACAAAATGCCATGGAAAAGCAGATGAAGGCAGAGCGTGAGAGAAGAGAGGCAATCCTAAGAGCCGAAGGCGAGAAGAAATCTGCCGTTCTTCTTGCAGAGGGTGAAAAGGAATCTGCAATTCTCCGTGCCGAAGCAATAAAGCAAACTGCCATAAAAGAGGCAGAAGGTGAGGCGGAGGCAATCCTCACAGTGCAGACCGCTATTGCCGAGCGTATAACAAAGATAAATGAAGCAAATCCGTCGGATGCTTATGTGGCAATCAAGGCGCTCGAGAGCTTTGAAAAAGCTGCAGACGGAAAGGCTACCAAAATCATCATTCCCGCAAAGATGCAGGGACTTGCAGGTCTTGCTACATCCATAAAAGAGCTTATGACAGATGTAGATGACAAATAAAAATTGTTTAGGGCGATATTCGTATAATTCGAAAAATATATTTCGATTTGTACGCTATCGCCTGTTTTTTTGGAATTTTAAGAAATATATATCCGCCACTAAAATTTGACATTTTTAGACTAAAATGATAAAATAAAAAAGTTATTAATATTTCAATACTAATTAAACAATAATAAACAAAAGTTGAAGGCGGTGTATTATTATATGTCAATCAAAAAAATAGGTATCTTAACCGGCGGTGGAGACTGCCCCGGACTTAATGCGGTAATTGCTGCTGTTGTTAAAACAGCGGTCAATAAATATGGTCTTGAGGTTGTTGGTATCAAAAACGGCTACAGAGGGCTTTTCTTAGGCGAGAGCCAGGTAGTTTCTCTCAATGCTGAAACTGTAAGTGATATTATAGACGATGGCGGTACAATACTTTTTAACTCAAACAAGGATAATCTTTTTAAATATCCCAGACGAGACAAAAACGGTATTATTAAAGGCGAAGACGGCAAGCCCATATACGACAATCTCTCTCATGTTGCGGTAGATAATCTAAAAAGACTCGGAATAGATGCCCTTGTTATAATAGGAGGAGATGGAACTCTTACCTCGGGCAGAGATTTTGCAAGATTGGGTGTTCCTGTTATAGGTGTTCCAAAGACTATAGACAATGACCTCAATTCTACCGACAGAACCTTTGGTTTTGATACTGCCGTATGCAGATGCGTTGAGGCCACAAGCAGTATAAATACCACAGGACACGCACATCACAGGGTTATGGTTATAGAGGTTATGGGTAGAGCTGCAGGTCACATAGCTCTGCACGCAGGTATTGCTACAGGTGCGGATGTAGTTCTTATTCCCGAAATAGCCTACGACATAAACAATGTTGCCAAGAAGGCAAAAAGTGCACTCAAGGGCGAGAGGCAGTATTGCCTTATAGTTGTTGCCGAGGGCATTTCTTCGCCCACCGGCGACAAATCCGGTGTCAAAACCGATCTTTCCCCCGACGGCTTCAAATTCAAAGGTGCAGGCGAGGCTATTGCCAGTGCCGTTCAGGAAATATTAAATAACGACAGAGACGAAAACGGCTATGCCATAAGTGAGACTATAATGGATGTAGAGGCAAGATGCTCTGTTTTGGGTCATGTTCAGCGTGGAGGCTCACCCACAGCGTACGACAGGATTTTGTGCTCAAGATACGGCAAAAAGGCTGTAGAAGCACTCCTTGCAGGCGACCATGCACATATGGTTGCACTTAGAGGTTCCACACTCGTCACTGTTCCTCTGGAGGAGGTTATTCCCACAGACGATATGGACTCCAACTTCCGACCTGTAGATGTAAACGGCGAATTTGTGGAGCTTGCAAGAACTCTCGGAATAAGCTTTGGAGATATGTAATCGACTGGATTCGAGTTGTGCACAAAATCGATTGTATGTATAATAGTATTATAAGCTATTATAGGGAGGCAGCATAATGAATAATTATCTCGAAGAATACAACAGATGGTGTACAAATGAAACAGTGGATAGCGACACCAAGTTAGAACTATCCAAACTAAACGATAAAGAGATAAAAGAGAGATTTTATAAGGAACTTGATTTTGGCACAGCGGGCCTAAGGGGCATTGTAGCGGCAGGACCCAACTGTATGAATATTTATACAGTACGCAAGGCAACACAGGGGCTATGCGAAGACATCTTAAATGAGGGTACCCATCTTGCCAAGTCAGGCGTGGCAATCGCATATGACTCCAGACATATGTCATATGAATTTGCACTGGAAAGTGCCAAGGTCCTGGCGGCAAACGGGATAAAGGTATATCTTTTTGAATCACTTCGTCCCACGCCGGAATTGTCCTTTGCGGTTCGCCATCTTGGTTGTGCAAGAGGTATTGTAATAACTGCCAGTCACAATCCAAAACAGTACAATGGCTATAAGGCGTATGGAAAAGACGGCGGTCAGCTTCCGCCGGAATCTGCCGATTACGTTGTTTCCATAATAAAAAAGATGGATATTTTTGACGATGTCAAGGTTCTTACAGAGGATGAACTCAAGAAATCGGGACTTTTGGTTGTTATAGGCAAAGAAGTTGACGAAGCTTACTACAACAGTATTCTCGCACAGTCTATAAACGAGGAAGCAATAGAAAGCCTTGGCGATGATTTTAAGGTTATATATTCGCCCTTCCACGGAACAGGCAATATACCGGTAAGGGAAATATTAAAGAGAATAGGATGTCAAAATGTTCGTGTGGTAAAGGAGCAGGAGAAACCCGACGGAGAATTCCCCACAGTAAAATCACCCAATCCCGAAGACAAGGAAGGTTTCTATCTTGCAATACAAATGGCAAATGAGGACAGTGCAGATGTCATTTTTGCCACCGATCCCGACGGTGACAGAATCGGCGTTATTGTAAAGAATTCCAAAGGAGAATATATTACACTTTCAGGTAACCAGATAGGCGTACTTCTTACAGAGTTCATACTTAGAAATAAGAAACAAAAAGGAGAGCTTTCCAAAAAGGGTGCTATAATAAAAACCATAGTTACTACAGATATGGTTAAATCAATTGCCCAAGACTACGGTATTAAGGTTTATGATGTTCTCACCGGCTTTAAGTTTATAGGAGAGAAGATTAAGCAGTTCGAAGAGGGCGAAATAGACAATGAATATATTTTTGGCTTTGAGGAAAGCTATGGCTACCTTGCAGGAACATATTGCAGAGATAAGGATGCAGTTCTTGCCTCAATGCTCATAACCGAGATGGCGGCAGATTACAAAACAAAGGGTATGACCTTATATGATGGTCTTATGGAGCTCTACAAAAAATACGGCTTCTACATAGAAGACCTCAGGACATACACCTTTGAAGGTATGGACGGTATAGAAAAAATGAAGTCCATGATGGAAAATCTGCGTACCAATCCGCCAATGGAATTTGATGGCATAAAGGTTTCTTATATCTGGGATGTATCCAAAAATACAAAGACCAATCTTTCAGACGGCAGTGTGGAAGAACTTAAATTGCCAAAGTCCAACGTACTCAAATTCATTCTTGAAGATGACTCCTGGATTGCAGTGCGTCCGTCTGGAACAGAACCGAAAATCAAGTTCTATTTTGCATCAAAAGATAAGAATATGGATGGAGCAAAGTCAAAACTTGAATCTTTTATGAAACAAATGGAAAAATTAATGTAAATTAATAAAAATAATGCTTGCATTTTGGAAAAAGCTGTGTTATAATGATTTAGTCATAATTGAGAATTATTGAAGTAGAGGTGAACATAAATGAAACAGGGTGTACATCCCGATTACAAAGCAACAGTAATCAAGTGTGCTTGCGGTGCTACATTTGAAACAGGTTCAACAAGAGAAAACATCAATGTTGAAATCTGCTCCAAGTGCCATCCTTTCTACACAGGTAAGCAGAAGCTTGTAGACACAGGCGGAAGAATCGATAAGTTCAAGAAGAAGTTCGGAATGGACAAATAATGTGTTAAAAACCCCTTCATCAAAAGAAGGGGTTTTCGATTTACTTAGTAAAGGACTGAATTTTATGGGTTCAAGACAGGATTTAAGAAATGTTGCAATCATAGCCCATGTAGACCATGGCAAGACAACACTCGTTGACGCTCTTCTAAAGCAGAGCGGAATTTTTAGAGAAAACCAGCAGGTAGACGAGAGAGTTATGGACAACAATGACCTCGAAAAAGAAAGAGGCATAACCATACTTTCCAAGAATACATCACTTAGCTACAACGGCGTTAAGATAAATATAGTAGACACACCAGGACACGCCGATTTTGGCGGAGAGGTTGAGCGTGTGCTCAAGATGGTAGACGGCGTTCTGGTGCTTGTGGATGCCTTTGAGGGCTGTATGCCTCAGACAAGATTTGTACTAAAAAAGGCGCTTTCTCTCAATCTTCATCCCATCATCGTTGTAAACAAGGTGGACAGGCCAAATGCCCGTCCGTATGAGGTTGTAGACGAGGTGCTTGAGCTTTTCCTGGAGCTTGAAGCCACCGACGACCAGTTTAATTCTCCGGTTATATACGCATCCGGCAGGAGCGGTTATGCAACTTTAGACCCCGAAGCACAGGGCAAGGATATGAAGCCTCTTTTAGATATGATTGTAAACCACGTTCCTGCGCCCAAAGGTGATATGGACGGCAGTCTTCAGCTTCTTATATCCAATATAGATTATGATGATTATGTGGGTACTATGGCTGTGGGTAGAGTTGAGCGTGGCAGCGTTAGGGTTGGACAAAACGCCATCATCTGCAAAAAGGACGGCACAACCTCGAACATAAGACTTACAAAAATGTATATGTATGAGGGCTTAAAAAGAGTTGAGGTAAGTGAGGCAACAGTAGGAGACATCGTGCTTATGGCTGGTGTTGCCGATGTTAAAATAGGTGAAACCATATGCGATGTAGACTGCCCCGATCCGCTTCCGTTTGTCGATATAGACGAGCCCACCATAGCTATGACCTTTAGTGTAAACGATTCGCCGTTTGCGGGCCGTGAGGGTGAGTTTGTAACAAGCAGACACCTAAGGGATAGACTCTACAGAGAGATGATGACAAATGTAAGTCTCAGGGTGGAGGATACCGAAACCTCCGAAGCGTTTAAGGTTTCCGGAAGAGGTGAACTTCATCTTTCCATACTTATAGAGACTATGCGTCGCCAGGGCTATGAATTTCAGGTTTCAAAACCCGAGGTTATAAACAAGGTAAAAGATGGCGTTGTGCTTGAGCCTATGGAGCTTCTTATAGTAGATGTTCCCGAGGAGTTTGTGGGCACCGTGATTCAGACGCTTGCCGAGAGAAAAGGGCAGATGCTCAATATGAGCGCAAGCACATCGGGTTATACAAGACTTGAGTTCAATATTCCGTCCAGAAGCCTTATTGGTTACCGTTCCCAGCTTATGACCGATACCCGTGGAAACGGCATAATGAACCATATATTAAATGGATACGAGGAGTACAAAGGCGATATTCCCATGCGTTCGAGAGGTTCTCTTGTTGCCTTTGAGGATGGCGAATCCATAACCTACGGACTTTTCAACGCTCAGGAAAGAGGCTCTCTCTTTATAGGCCCCGGTGTAGAGGTTTATCAGGGTATGGTAGTTGGAGAGAACTTAAGAGTGGGGGATATAGATGTTAATGTGTGCAAGAAAAAACACATCACAAACACCCGTGCCTCCGGCTCCGATGACGCATTAAGACTTGTTCCTCCGGTTATAATGTCACTGGAAAACTGTATAGAATTTCTTGCTGACGATGAGCTTTTGGAGGTAACACCGCAGAGTCTCAGGATAAGAAAGAAAATTCTCGACAAGACCCTTCGTGCCAAAGCTAAAGCTCGCAAATAGAGGATAAAACAATGGTTGACTTTGAAAATAGCTGGAATGAAATCTTAAAAGAAGAATTCACTAAAGAATACTATCTTAAGCTTCGTGCATTTCTTAAAGAGGAGTACAGCTCAAGAACAATATATCCCTCCATGTACGATATTTATAATGCTCTTAAGCTGACATCCTACGAGGATGTAAAGGTAGTGATACTTGGTCAGGACCCCTATCACGGTGAGGGGGAGGCTCACGGTCTTGCTTTTTCCGTTAAGCCCGGTATTGCAATACCACCGTCGCTAAAAAACATCTACAAGGAGCTAAATTTGTCTCTTGGATGCTATATTCCCAATAACGGATACCTTGAAAAATGGGCAAAGCAGGGAGTACTTCTTTTAAACACTGCTCTTACCGTGCAAAAGGATATTGCCAATTCGCATAGAGGAAAGGGCTGGGAAGTTTTTACAGATGCTGTTATAAATAAGCTTAATTTGCGTGATAAGAGAGTAATATTTTTGCTTTGGGGTAACAATGCAAAAGAGAAAACATCTCTTATAAACACGAATTTTCATCATGTATTAACCAGTGTTCATCCAAGCCCACTTTCTGCATCACGAGGATTCTTTGGGTGCAATCACTTTAAAAAAGCAAACGAAATACTTATAGATATGGGACAAACACCAATAGATTGGCAAATAGAGAATATGTAACTTAAAAGAGTTCGGCAAAAGCCGAACTCTTTTTGTATATCTGTATTTTGTTATTAATACATTCCCATACCGCCGGGCATTCCGCCACCGGCTGCCATGGCAGCTGCAGCGTTGGGGTCGGGCTTATCTGCAACGATGCTTTCTGTGGTAAGAACCATACTAGCAACACTTGCAGCATTCTGAAGTGCACTTCTTGTAACTTTGGCAGGGTCAACAATGCCGTCTTCTACCATATTTACATATTTTTCTGTAAGTGCGTTAAAGCCAATTCCGGCTTCGCTGGATTTAACTTTGTCAATTATTACAGAACCTTCAAGACCTGCATTCTTTGCAATCTGCTTAACAGGCTCTTCGAGAGCTTTTAAGATAATCTGAACACCTGTCTTTTCGTCTGCATCTTCTGTGGTAGCAAGAAGAGCTTCTACAGAGGGGATAGCATTGATGTAGGATGTACCGCCACCTGCAATAATGCCTTCTTCAACAGCAGCCTTTGTAGCAGCCAATGCATCTTCAATTCTTAACTTTGTTTCTTTCATTTCTGTTTCAGTAGCAGCACCAACCTTGATTACTGCAACACCGCCGGAAAGCTTTGCAAGTCTTTCCTGAAGCTTTTCTCTGTCGAATTCACTCGTTGTTTCTTCTATCTGATTTTTTATAACAGCTATTCTGTCTGCTATAGCATCACTGCTTCCGTTTCCGTCAACTATGATTGTAAGCTCTTTCTGTACCTTAACCTGCTTCGCAGTACCGAGCATATCGATTGTAGTTTCCTTAAGGTCAAAACCAAGCTCGTCGCTTATTACCTGACCGCCTGTTAAGATTGCTATATCACGGAGCATTTCTTTTCTTCTGTCGCCAAAGCCGGGAGCCTTTACTGCAACACAGGTAAATGTTCCACGGAGCTTGTTTACAACGAGTGTTGTAAGCGCTTCGCCTTCGATATCTTCGGCAATTATGAGAAGCTTCTTGCCCTGCTGAACAATCTGCTCAAGAACAGGAAGAAGGTCCTGAATGTTGGAAATCTTCTTGTCTGTAATGAGGATATATGCATCATCTAAAACAGCTTCCATCTTCTCTGTGTCTGTAACCATATAGGGAGAGATGTAACCTCTGTCAAACTGCATACCTTCCACTACATCGCAGTAGGTTTCTGCAGTCTTGGATTCTTCCACAGTAATAACGCCGTCTGCAGTTACCTTTTCCATAGCATCTGCAATAAGGTTACCAATGTATTCGTTTGCAGCAGATACAGAAGCAACTCTTGCTATATCTTCCTTACCGCTTACCTTTTTGGAGCTCTTTAAGATGTATTCTACTGCAGCATCAACGGATTTCTGAATACCTTTTTTTACAATCATGGGGTTAGCGCCTGCAGTTACATTCTTCATGCCCTCGTGAATGAATGCCTGAGCAAGAAGGGTCGCAGTGGTAGTACCGTCACCGGCAGCATCGTTGGTCTTGGAAGCCACCTCGCGCACAAGCTGTGCGCCCATGTTTTCGGCCGCGTCCTCGAGCTCGATCTCCTTGGCGATGGTCACACCGTCATTGGTGATCAGGGGCGAGCCAAACTGCTTCGAAAGCACAACGTTACGGCCCTTCGGACCGAGGGTGATCTTAACGGTATCGGCCAGCTGGTCAACACCGCGAAGCAGCGCGTTTCTTGCATCAATTCCGTAAAGAATATTCTTTGCCATGACAAAATCCTCCTTACTCTACGATCGCGAGAATATCATCGTTGCGAACAATGGTGTACTCGCGCC
>JAZNFW010000139.1:0-7593 GCA_045576175.1 Clostridia bacterium
TTTATATATTTATTCTTTTTGTGTATTTGATTTTCAATCACGAAATATGTGATTTTTCTTCTGTATGCAGTTTGGTTTTCCAGATGATTTATGTAAGTTTGTTCTTTGGACACATCATTCTTATAAGAACACTTGAGTACGGCAGATATCTCATTTGGTTTATATTCATTACCGCTTGGCTATCCGATACGGCAGCCTATGCTGTGGGACTTAGATTCGGCAGAAACAAGCTTATGCCTTCGGTAAGTCCAAAAAAGACAGTAGAAGGTGCTTTGGGTGGTTTGGCAGGCTCTGTAGTTTTTAACCTTATATATGCTCTTGTGTGCTCATTTGGTTTTGATCTGCAGGTTAATTTCTTTGCGGTTATAATGCTTTCTCTGGTTGCGGGTGTCGTGTCACAGCTAGGTGATTTGGCTGCATCCTGTGTAAAAAGAGAGTATGCTGTAAAGGACTTTAGTAACCTTCTGCCCGGTCACGGTGGAATACTCGACAGATTTGATTCGGTCCTTTTTGTTGCACCCACTGTGTATTATTTTGTGGTTATTTTCCAGGTTATAGCATAAAATAGAGGATATGATATGAAAAGGCTAGCTTTGCTCGGTTCTACAGGTTCAATAGGCAGACAATGTCTGGAGGTTGCAGATAGCCAGAATGATATTGAGATTGTTGCTATGTCTGCAAATTCCAATGTCAATCTGCTGTCTAAACAGGCAAGAAAATACAACTGCAAGACGGTTTGCATTTGCGATAAAAGTAAATATTCTGAATTAAAACTTATGCTCTCTGATACCAACACACAGATACTCGCAGGCGAAGAGGCACTGTCTGCAATATCTGCGCACAGCCCTCCTGATATGCTGCTTACCGCAGTTCTTGGAAGTGTGGGGCTTAAAAGCACGGTTGATGCTATAAAGGCAAAAAAGAAGATTCTGCTTGCCAACAAAGAAACTCTTGTTACCGGCGGAGAATTTATTATGCCGCTTGCAAAGGAGAACGCTGTAGACATAATACCGGTAGATAGTGAGCATAGTGCTATATTTCAGGCGCTCAAATCAGGAAATAGTAATGAAATTTCAAAGCTTCTCATTACTTGCTCGGGCGGTCCTTTCTATGGAAGAACTCTTAGTGAACTAGCCGATATTACTGCAAAAGATGCTCTTAAACATCCAAATTGGGATATGGGTGCAAAAATCACAATCGACTCGGCAACCCTTATGAATAAGGGCCTTGAAATCATTGAAGCCCGTTGGCTTTTTGATGTAGATATATCTGACATTGAAGTCTATGTTCACAGGCAGAGTATTGTACACTCTATGGTCGAGTTTTGTGATGGCTCTGTAATAGCTCAGATGGGAATTCCCGATATGAAGCTTCCCATACAGTATGCAATAAATTATCCAAAGCGTTTCAAGAGAATAGACAAGAGACTAAACCTCTTTGATATAAAATCACTCACATTCGAACCTGCAGATATGGAAACATTTTCTTGCCTTAAAATTGCAATAGATTCCGCAAAAAAAGGTGGAATTAGTCCCACTGTTATGAATGCGGCAAATGAGATTGCAGTAGCAGCTTTTTTAAATGATAGAATAAGTTTCAATAGCATACCGCAGGTTGTCCAAAGCACTATAGATTCCTTTAAAAACACAAATGCCAGCTTGGAAAATGTGCTCTGTGCCGACCGCGAGGCTCGCGAGGTGGCAAGTCAAATAGTAGAAAGGATGTAAAAATGCTTACGGCAATATACACAATTCTGGTTTTCTGTCTTATAATTTTTGTTCATGAGCTTGGTCACTTTGTAGTTGGCAAGCTTACCGGTATGACGATACACGAGTTTTCCATAGGAATGGGACCAAAACTCTATACACACCACGGAAAAAAGACAGATTACTCGCTTAGACTTTTGCCAATAGGCGGCTATGTTAAGCTTGAAGGTGAGGACGAGAACTCAGATGATGTAAATGCCTTTTGCAACAAGAAACCGTGGCAAAGACTTTCTGTACTCTTTGCAGGAGCGTTTATGAACTTTGTACTTGGTTTTTTGATTTTTACACTGTTATTTTCACTTTCCGGTGGTATAACAACAAACATTGTTGGTAATGTTATACAGGGGAGTGCTTTTGATGATGCCAAAATCCATTCGGGTGACAAAATCGTTCGTATGGAAGGCAGTAACTATAAGTCCAATATTCATAGCTACAATGATATAAACTACTTTATATCCAGAAATAGTGATGATAAAGCGAAAATCACTTTCAGGCGTGGCAAAAATGAGTTTGTAAAGGTTATTGAGCCTGAATATGATGAGAGCCTTAATAGAAAATTATTCGGATTTTCCCCGCATATAGAAAAACCGAATTTTATAAATGTAATATCTTCGTCTATAAGACAAAGTATATTTGTAATTAAAATTGTAATAAATTCTTTTGTAGGTTTATTTACCGGAGAAATTTCTGTTTCACAATTGAGCGGACCTGTTGGAGTTGTGAATGAAATCGGTAATGCCGCAAAAGAAGGAATGGCAGCTGGGTTTACCATGAGCCTTTTAAATGTATTGAGCTTAGCAGCTCTTATAAGCATTAATCTCGGGGTTGTAAATCTTCTGCCGCTGCCTGCTTTGGACGGCGGAAGAATTCTGTTTATAATAATTGAGATTATACGCAGAAAACCCATAGACAGAGAAAGAGAGGGACTGTTCCATTTTATTGGTTTTGCCCTTTTGATTTTGCTTATGATATTCGTTACATTTTCGGATGTACGAAGGCTTTTTGGTTAACCATCAAGACAGAATTGGAGGTTAATTGTGGCAAAAAAATCTAAAGTAAAAATCATACCGCTTGGCGGTCTTCACGAAATCGGAAAAAACATCACTGCAATTGAATACGGAAACGACATAGTTATTATCGATTGCGGTCTGGCATTTCCCGATGAGGAGCTATTTGGTATTGACGTGGTCATACCTGATTTTTCGTATGTAATAAAAAACAAAGACAAGGTAAGAGCAGTTCTGCTCACACACGGTCACGAGGACCATATAGGTGGACTCCCTTATCTTCTTAAAGAAATCAATGTTCCTGTGTACGGAACAAATCTCACTCTTGGATTGGTTCAAAATAAGCTCAAGGAACACGAGCTTATTGCAGGAGAAAACCTCAAAATCATTCATCCTGGAGATATTGTAAAACTGGGTGTTTTCAGTGTAGAATTCATACGCTCAAATCATTCTATAGCCGACGCCGTTGCTCTGGCAATTCACACACCCTTGGGTGCTATTGTTCACACGGGCGATTTTAAAATTGATTCCACTCCCATAGACGGTGAAATGATAGATTTAACTCGTTTCGGTGAGCTTGGAAGAAAAGGTGTTCTTGCTCTTATGAGCGACAGCACAAATGCAGAACGACCGGGCTTTACGATGTCTGAGAAATTCGTTGGACATACCTTTGATACAGTTTTTGAAAGCACAGACAGAAGAATTATTGTGGCAACCTTTGCTTCCAATGTGCATCGCATACAGCAGATTATAAATGCTGCACACAAAAACAAAAGAAAAGTTGCAGTTTCCGGAAGAAGTATGCTAAATCTTATTGAAGTTGCCGCAAAGCTTGGATACCTAAAGCTCTATGACGGCATTCTCATAGACATTGATGAGATCAAAAGGTTTGCTCCTCATCAGCTCGTTATCATAACCACAGGAAGTCAGGGCGAGCCTATGAGTGCTCTCTATCGTATGGCGTACAGCGAGCACAGAAAGGTAGATATTACGCCGGGTGATCTGGTTATAGTTTCCGCAAATCCCATACCCGGTAACGAAAAGCTTGTTTCAAACTTAGTAAATGAGCTTTCAAAAAAAGGTGCAGAGGTTATTCACGAAAAGGATGCAAATGTGCATGTTTCAGGACACGCATGTCAGGAAGAATTAAAAATAATAATTGCCCTTACAAAACCCAAATATTTTATACCCGTACACGGCGAATTTACTCATCTCAAAAAACACGCTGAGCTTGCAGGTCTTTTGGGAATAAAACCTCAGAATATTTTTCTTCTGGAAAACGGCAAGGTTCTGGAAATCACTTCCGCCTCTGCAAAATCTCAGGAGACGGTTCCCGCCGGCAGAGTGTTTGTAGACGGACTGGGTGTTGGAGATGTAGGTAATATTGTTTTAAGAGACAGAAAGCATTTAGCGGAAGACGGAATAATAATCATAGTTGTTTCTATAGACGGTACAAATGGTTTTGTGCTTTCGGGACCCGATGTAATTTCCAGAGGATTTGTGTACGTGAGAGAATCCGAAATACTTATGGACGATGTTAAAAACATTACAAAATCGTGCCTAGACCTTTGCGAAAAGAACAAGATCAGAGACTGGAATACCATTAAAACAAACATAAAGTCCAAGGTTTCCGAACATGTATATACCGAAACAAAACGAAAACCCATGATATTGCCTGTAATTATGGAAATTTAATGTTTAGCGGATTGGTTTCAATCCGCTAAATTTATAATTATGCAACCTTTCTGGTAGCAAGAGAGTATTAAGTAAGGAGGGAAGTTTTGTGCATTCACAATATAGCGATATTTCGTATAAACACAAAATGGTAGAAAAATATTTTGATACCGTATATAGACTTGCTTTTTCGCAGACACAGGATTCCCACCGTGCCGACGATGTGCTTCAAGAGGTTTTTCTGCGCTACATAAGGACAAGCAAGCTTTTTGAAAGCGAAGAACACATTAAGGCGTGGCTTATCCGTGTTACCATAAATTGCTGCAAAACCAGTTTCACAAATTCCTGGAATAAAAAGACAGTACCTCTTACGGAAGATATTGCCTTCGAAATGCCTGAGCAAGAGGAAATATATACGGTTGTTGCCAAGCTGCCCAAAAAGTACAGAGCGGTAATACATTTGTTTTACTACGAAGACTTGTCTGTAAAGGACATAGCCTCATATCTTAATATAAAAGAGTCAACTGTTAAATCACAGCTTCATCGGGGCAGACAGATGCTTCGGTCGATGTTGGAGGGGAGGTATGATTTTGAATTTTAAGGAAATTTACAAATCTGCAAATGACAACATCAATGGAAACAAAAAAGTAATCGACAAGCTTTTTGAAAAGAAAACCGCCTCTAAGACATACAAAATACCCGCAATATGCTCTATGGCTGCCGCTGTTGCTATAGTTGTAACGGCACTAACATACACCTATCGCGATTTACCAATCGAACAAGAAAACTCCGTTGTTGTGTATGATACCAATTTGGCAAAAATCAGCGAAACTCATGAGGAGACTGCAAAAGCATTCACAGAAGATGACGGTTATGCAGTAAACGACTCGTTTGGAGAAGTTTATACAGACACAGAGGACAATATCGCTTTCCGTACGAAAGGCGGCGGTGCGTCAAAAGCCGCTATGGAAGATTCTGTGGAAGATGAGACTCTGCAGGTTCTTTCGGAAGCTGAATACTTAAGATATCTTGGTATTGGAGAAAACTTTGACTTAAGTCTTCCTGACAATGTTGTTATAAATAAGCCCCAAGAATATGTTATTAAAAAATCTTCCAACGGGAGTGCTGTAACTGATGACAGTGCAGAATTTTTTATAACTTTTTCAGACAATGGCAGTAAGTCTATTGTATTCACCGTAGGCAAGACAAATCCTAAAAAATGCCTTGGAAATCTTCATATAACGGCGTGCGGTGTGCGGGTTAATATGTTGGAAATTCCAAACGGATTATGTGCTGATTTAGATTATAACGGTGTGTGGGTATATGCCAAGGCACAAGGCATTGGCACTGAGGAATTTAGCAAGCTTTTGTCGGATATTTTATCGAAAATTTGCCAATAAATCCTTGACTTTTAAAAGTAGCTATGCTATAATTAGTTCCGTTGTTGAGATTTGCGCCGCTAGCTCAGCTGGATAGAGCGTCTGACTACGGATCAGAAGGTCAGGGATTCGAATTCTCTGCGGCGCGCCAAAAAGCCATTGTGAACTATGTTCACAATGGCTTTTTTATCGTTTGCTTTCAAAAAAATTTTTCATAAGTTCTGTGCATTCATCCTCGTTTATGCCATAGTATATTTCCGGTTTGTGATTAAATGATAGCTTGTTAAAATCTGTTATAGACCCAAAACAACCGCTTTTTGGCTCCATAGCACCTATGTATATCCGTTTTGCCTTTGCGTTTATAAGTGCTCCTGCACACATTGGGCAAGGCTCTAGCGTAACATACACATCGCACTCGCTAAGGCTTTTTGATTTTAACGAATTAAGAGCACTTTTAATTGCATTAATTTCTGCGTGGCAGGTAACATCATTGTTTTTAATCACTGTGTTGTGTGCTCTTGCTACAATTTGCCCATCTTTTACTATCACGCATCCAACCGGCACTTCATCATTGTTATATGCTTTTTTCGCTTCGAAAATTGCTTCTTCCATAAATTTCAAAAACATCAATCCTTTACAAAAACTATTGCTATTTTGAACAGTTTTATGTTATTATATAACAAAAGAAATCTATAAATCAGGTGTTAAAAATGTCAGCATACAAATCTTTGTCCGACGAAATACTTAAAAAAATCCAAAACAGTCTGGGCGATAAGTTTATTTTAAAAGATTATTCCGTACGAAGAAACACAGGTCACGACAAGGCAAACCTCTGGAGACCGGCTTTTGTGCGTGATGCCGAGAAAATACTGCATTGCCCGTATTATAACAGATACGGAGATAAAACGCAAGTTTTCTCTCTTTACAAAAATGACGATATAACAAGACGAGCTCTCCATGTGCAGCTTGTATCAAGAATAGCACGAAATATAGGTAGAATGCTTGAACTAGATACCGATTTGATTGAGGCGATTGCTCTCGGTCACGATATCGGGCATACACCTTTCGGTCACGCAGGCGAAAAGTTTTTGGATATGATAAGTATGGAAAAAACTGGAAGGCATTTTCTCCACAATGTACATAGCGTGCGAGTGCTCGATGAGATTTTTAAGTACAATATCAGCTTGCAGACTCTGGATGGAATACTGTGTCATAACGGCGAAAACGAAATGCGTGACTATGTGCCTTGGAATGTAAAAACATTTGAAGAATTCGACCAAATGTACCAAAGATGCTACATAGACAAAGAGTATGCCGCATCTATAATGCCATCAACTAAAGAGGCTTGTGTTGTGCGTATAAGTGACTTAATTGCATATATAGGAAAAGACAGACAGGATGCAATAAAAACCGGTCTCATAGATGGGTACGACACTTTTGCAAATACATCGCTGGGGAATTTCAATGCTGCTATTATAAATAATATGATCGTAAATATTATAGAAAACAGCTATGGCAAGGACTACATCTCCATGGATGAGGATTGCTTTGAAAGTCTCAAAGAATCAAAAAAAGAAAACTATGCTAAAATTTACTATTAAGAACCAGTATTGTATGTACAGGAGTATATATATGGGTACAATGAAAAAAGTCTGGACTTATCTGGTTATTGCTCTGGTTGCAATGGTAGCGGCTGTCAATTATGAGCTGTTCGTTTTCCCGAATCAGTTTGCCCCCTCCGGTGTAAACGGTATTTGTACCATGATT
>JAZNFW010000140.1:0-2292 GCA_045576175.1 Clostridia bacterium
ATGGAACCAGCCTGCTTAGATGTTAAATCGCCGTTGTAACCATTTTTTAAGTTTACGCCCACTTCAGATGCAGCTTCCATTTTGAATCTTTCCATTGCATCCTTTGCTTCGGGAACAACATGCTTACCTGCCACAAATATCACCTCCATTTGTTTTGTCGTATCTAATTTGCGTTAAAAGTGATATCTTTAAACAGGTAATTTTTTGAATAAAAATTTATTTTTAGTAATACATTACTATCTTATTATAATCATCGACACAAGAAGAATTAACAAAAATGCAAAATTGTATGCCGAAAACTTGGCTATGTAGCTTGCCGCCTTGCCGGGATTGTGGAGTGTATATTCCCTAAAGGTTATAAGACTTGCAAGAGACGATATGAGTGTTCCCACTCCTCCTATATTTACACCAACTAGTAAATCCTGGTAGTTTGTTGTAAACTGAGACAAAAGTATTGCCGACGGAACATTACTTATAAGCTGACAAGACAGTGTGCTAAAGACCAGCGTGCTTTTTGACAAGAGGTGCGAAAAAAGTCTTTCCACGCTCTCAAGCCTCGATAGGTTGCCCGAAAAGACAAAGAAAAACACAAAGGTAAGCAAAAGCGGATAGTCCACCATTTTAAGTGCACGCACATCTAAAAAAATAAGTACTAATGGTATAACTATAAGTCCTACATAGTACGGCACTGTCCTAAAAACTATGACTACAGACAGCACAAACAAAAGCGAATACGCAATAGTTCTCCACAGCGGGAGTCTTATGATATCATCTTCTATTTGGAGGGGCTTGTTTTCCACAAAAAAACAGCACAGCGTTATAAGCGAAACCGCTATTACAAACGGGATTAACATTATGCCCACAAACTCGCCAGTTGGTATATTGAACTTGGTATAAAGATACAAATTCTGAGGATTGCCAAATGGTGTCAGCATGCCGCCGAGGTTGGCAGCGATGTTTTGCATTATAAATGTAAATGCCATATGCTTACGATTATTTGTAGAGGTGAGCACAAAATACCCCAGTGGCAAAAATGTAAGAAGTGCCATATCGTTGGCTATGAGCATAGAGCCTATGAAGGTGATGTAGACAAGTGCCATAATTGCCGCTCTTGTGCTTTTGAACACTCTTACGATGCTCTTTGCAAGCACATAGAAAAAGTTTATGTTTTTAAAGGCACAAACTACCGCCAGAACGCAAAAAAGGCACGAAAGCGTTTTCACATCGAAATATTCTATATATTTCATATCCGGCGGTACAAAAAAGCAAGTTATAAGTGCTGCAAAAAACGCAATTGTCATTACGATATTATTCTTTATAAAGAACAAAATTTCTTTCATTTGCATAATCTCCGGTTAAATGTCTAATGTAAGTTCCACAGGGCAGTGGTCAGAGCCTAATATGTCTGTGTGAATTTTGGCATCCAGAAGCTTGGTGCTTAAGTCCTCGGACGCAAGAAAATAGTCTATACGCCACCCGGAATTCTTACTTCTGGCACTGAATCTGTATGACCACCACGAGTATACATTGGCAGTGTCGGGATAAAAATGACGGAAGGTGTCTATAAATCCGCTTTTCTTTAAAGTGCGGAATTTTTCTCTCTCCTCATCCGTAAAACCTGCGTTGTGCCTGTTGGTCTTGGGATTTTTAAGGTCTATTTCTTCTGCTGCTACATTGAGGTCACCGCACACAACAACCGACTTCTTTTCTTTGAGCTTCAAAAGATATTCACGGAAGGCATCCTCCCACTCCATACGATAGCTAAGTCGCTTTAAACCGTCCTGTGAGTTGGGGGTATATACGCACACGAAGTAGAAGCTATCATATTCCAAAGTTATGACTCTACCCTCTTTGTCGTGCTCTTCTATGCCGATTCCATAATATGCAGAAATTGGTTCCTCTTTGGCAAAAACAGCCGTGCCCGAATAGCCTTTCTTTTCGGCATAGTTCCAGTATTTGTGATATCCATCTATCTGTAAATCAATCTGTCCTTCCTGAAGCTTTGTTTCCTGAACGCAGAATATATCTGCATCCAAAGAAGAAAACGCTTCATAAAAGTTTTTGGAGCAAACAGCACGAAGTCCGTTTACATTCCACGAAATAAATTTTTTCATATCTTCACCTTGAATTTTTAATTTTTTATCTTGTGTAAGAATAGCACAAATTATTAATTTTGTAAAGTACGACAAGATATTTACTAATGTCTTGTTGACAAAGATACTATTGTGTGTTAGAATAAATTTTAGTCTTTACATATAATAATTCTGCATTATGCACTCTGCATTCTGCATT
>JAZNFW010000141.1:0-2085 GCA_045576175.1 Clostridia bacterium
GGTATTAAGGTAATAGGCAAGGAGGTATTCACTCTTCTTGGCGAATATACACCCACTATGATAAGAGGGGCTGTTTTGGGCAAAAAGAATGACGATATACTTAATATAGACGAACAAATCCCCGTAAGACCTCCTGTAATGTGTGCAGGCTGTCCTCACAGAGCAACATTCTATGTGTTAAAGAAGCTCGGACTTGTGGTATCGGGCGACATAGGCTGCTACACTCTGGGTGCTGTAGCTCCGCTTCAGTCGGTAGACACTACAATCTGTATGGGTGCATCGGTTAGTGCGGCACTTGGTATGGCAAAGGCAAGAGGTACAGAGTTTAATAAGAAACTCGTTTCCGTAATAGGCGATTCCACCTTTATGCATTCGGGTATCACAGGCCTTGTGGATATAGTTTACAACAAGGGTGCAAACACAGTTATAATACTCGATAACTCCATTACAGGTATGACAGGCCATCAGGATAACCCCACAACAGGCTACACCTTAAGAGGCGAAGAAACAAAGCAGGTTAACCTTCTTAGTCTCTGTAAGGCAGTGGGCGTAGACCATGTTACAGTCTGCGACCCCTTCGACATAAAGAAGTTTGAAGAGGTAGTAAAGGAAGAGACAAACAGAGATGAACCCTCTGTTATAATAGCACAGAGACCTTGTGCACTCTTAAAGACCGTAAACTACACAGGTCACTGCACCATAACAGACAAGTGCAAAAACTGCAAGATGTGTATGAAGCTCGGTTGCCCTGCAATAAGCGTAAAAAATGACAAGGTAACTATAGATATGACACAGTGTAACGGATGTGGACTTTGTATAAATGTTTGTCCGTTCGAAGCTATAGAAAAGGAGGACTAATATAATGACAAAGAATATTATGATTGTCGGAGTAGGCGGTCAGGGAACCCTCCTTGCAAGCAGAATACTCGGTAACACCGTTATAAACGAAGGATATGATGTTAAGGTGTCCGAGGTGCATGGTATGAGCCAGCGCGGCGGAAGTGTTGTTACCTATGTAAAGTACGGCGAAAAGGTTTATTCGCCAATTATCGATAAGGGAGAGGCAGATATAATTCTTGCCTTTGAGATGCTCGAGGCATACAGAGCACTTCCGTATCTTAAAAAAGGCGGAAAGATAATAGTAAACACACAGAACATAGACCCCATGCCCGTTATAACAGGTGCGGCGCAGTATCCCCAGGATATTGAAGAGAAGATTTCCAAAAAGGCAGATTTAAAGGCAGTCGATGCTCTTTCTCTCGCTATAGAAGCAGGAACTCCAAAGGCTGTTAATGTTGTTCTTATAGGCTTAATGGCAAAGAGTACAGACATACCCTACGAAAAATGGGTGGAGACCATAAAGACAACTGTTCCGCCCAAGTTTTTGGATGTTAACCTTAAGGCATTTGAATTGGGATACAACATATAATTAACGAAGGGAATGAAAATTATGGCTATGTGGCAGCCCGAATATGAGACCATGCCAAGAGAAGAGCTTAAAAAACTCCAATCGGAAAGACTTATCTGGCAGGTAAAGAGAATGTACGAAAAGGTAGAGCTCTTTAGAAAGCGTATGGACGAAAAGGGTCTTACACCCGATGATATAAAGAGTGTAGATGACCTCTCCAAGCTTCCTTTTTCCTACAAGCAGGATTTAAGAGACTACTACCCTTACGGACTTTTTGCAGTGCCTATGACAGACATTCGCAGAGTTCACGCATCCTCTGGAACAACAGGCAAGCAGATTGTAGTAGGGTATACAGACAACGACCTTGAAATGTGGGCAGACTGCTTTGCAAGAATGCTTACAGCAACAGGAAACGATGCAAATTCCATCGTTCAGGACGCATACGGTCTGGGACTTTTTACGGGCGGTTTCGGTGCACACGACGGTACTGTGCGAATAGGAGCTACCGTAATTCCCATATCCTCCGGCAACACTCACAGACAGATTCAGACTATGATAGACTTTGGTGCAACAGTTCTTTGCTGTACACCGTCTTATGCTATGTATCTTGGTGAAACAATAGAGGAAATGGGTGTAAAGGACCAGCTTAAGTTAAAGGTTGGTATATTCGGTGCTGA
>JAZNFW010000142.1:0-7266 GCA_045576175.1 Clostridia bacterium
AGTGATATACGGGATTTTGCTCTATGCCGATTAAGTCATAAAGCTCTTTAAACCAGTACGAAAGACAATCCGCTTTTTTGAGTGTTTCAAAAAACACAGATGGCTTTTTTGAAAAGAGAAGAGCCTTTTTTACTTCGCCCAGAACTCTCGCACCCGATAGGGCACTAAGGTCGGTTTGCCTATAGATATCAAGGGTTCTTTCGTGCGTGTCAAATAGAAATCTTGAGGCAAACTGCGCCCCTCTCAAAACTCTTAAGGGGTCGTCACCAAAATGGCGGTCATCTACGTGGCGTATTATGCCTTTTTCTATGTCACTAAGTCCGCCGTGAAAATCTGCAATCTCGCCTGTGAGAATATCCTGCATAAGAGCATTTATGGTAAAGTCTCTTCGGCTTGACGCAACTTCGGGACTTAATGTGTGGTCGGATTTAACCACAAAATCTCTGTGGCCTGTGCCCGATTTTCTTTCCGTTCTCGGCAGGGCAATATCCACAGAGTATCCCTTTATGGCATATATTCCAAAGCTCTTTCCGTAGTTTAACACCTCGCCAAACTCCGAGAGCATACCTACAAGCTCATCTTCTGTCAGGCCGTACACCTCTATATCGATGTCGCCTGCACTTTTTTTCATAACAAGGTCCCTCACATATCCGCCCACAAAGTAGGCTTTTCCGCCTTTTTCCTTTGTGCGCAGGGCAATTTTTTTGCAAAGCTCAAGATTTTTCATTTCGTTCACCACAACTATTATAACACATTAACAATAATTTTACAAATTGTTAAAACAGTTTAATTGACAGAACAATGCTTATCTTTTATAATATGTTTTAATGATGCAGTTAAGAGGGGATTTTGCAAAATGAAAGAAAAAATAGAAAATTTCTGGTATCACTATAAGGTTCACACTATTGTGGGGCTTTTGCTTGTTTTCTGTGCCGTAGCGTTGCTCGCCCCTACAAGCGAGCGAAAGAAACCCGATTTAAAAATGGTGTATTTTTCAGATATACCCATCGCCTCTCAGTCCAAAGAGGAGGTAAACAGCGATTTAACAAAAAATTCCGTAGTAAGAGATATAAACGGCGACGGCGAAGTCCTCATTTACTTTGACGAAATAGTCTGCCCCTTTGATGCGGACGCCCAGATGGACGAGGTAACAATGAGTAAAATTCAGACAGTAGCATATGCGGGCGACCACACACTCCTTTTGGCGCACGAATATGCACTCGAGGACTATGACGGAAGCTATGCGGATATATCGCACAAGGCAAAAAAAGGTGACAAAACCTACACAGGCCCCCTTACAAAGACTGTAACAGGCATAAGCGTTGAGGGCAACACCTATCTTGAAGAGATGGGAATAGACACTTCCAACCTTTATGTAGCTATGCGTCTAATGCCCGAAAAAGAGAAGAAAAAGGGAGAGACTCTAGAAAATTTCCGCCTTGCCTACGAGGTTATGGACTATGTGCTCTCTTTTAATGAGGTGGAAAATTGAAAAAAGTTGTAGCAATTATTTTGCCTTGCTTCTTTGTTCTGGCTTTGTGTGCTGTTTTTCTTCCCAGAGAGGTTACAGTAACAGACTTTGCTATGAACACAGCGGTATCAGTAACTGTAAGGTCACGCAACTGCCAAAAAATCGCCGATAAAGCGTTAGATGAAATAAAAAGGGTAGAAAAGCTTATGAGTGCCACCATTAAAGACAGTGATGTGGCAAGAATAAACTCTGCCCCCTCGGGCGAGTACACCAAGGTCTCAGACGAGGTGTATAACTTAATCGAGCTTTGCCTTGAGGTGTCCAAAATAAGCGGCGGTGCTTTTGATATAACGGTAAATCCCATATCGGAGCTTTGGAATTTTACTTCCGAAAATCCGTCTGTTCCCAAAAAGGAAGATATAAAGAATCTTTTAAATAGTGTTGGTTACGAAAATATAGCACTAAATCCCACCGATAAATCCGTATGCCTCAAAAAAGAGGGTATGAGTATAAGCTTGGGTGCTGTAGCCAAGGGCTACGCCGCAGACTGCGTAGCGGAAATACTCACCTCAAACGGCGTTTCCGATGCCATAGTGGATATCGGCGGAAATATATACGCCCTTGGAGAAAAGAAAATAGGAATACAGACTCCCTTCAAAGCGAGGGGCGAATACTCTACCGTGTGCACGGTAAAGGACAAGTCCGTGGTAACGAGCGGACCGTATGAGAGATATTTTAAAGAGGACGGCAAGATATATCATCATATCATAGACACAAAAACTGGCTACCCCTGTGAGTCGGGACTTATAAGTGCCACAATAATAAGCGAAAGTTCAGCTCTTTGCGATGCCCTCTCCACCGCTGCTTTTGCACTGGGCGAGGATGGTGCAAGAGACATATTGTCTCAGTTTGACGCAGTGAGTGCCATCCTTCTTACAGAGGACGGCAGACAGGTGGAGATATAAAAAGGTCTTGCTTTTGATGTCTTTTGCGTATATAATTAATTATGGTGAGTATTTATGAATGTACCCTGCGGCCGAGAGCACGAGGCACAGCTTTTTAAAAATATAATACAAAATGACCGCATAAGTCAGGCATATATTCTTTGTGCACCCGAGGGGATGGGCAAGAGGACTCTTACACACTATATCCTCTCTCTTCTTCTTTGTGACACACATTCGTCGTGCGGCATCTGTCCGTCGTGCAAGAGCCTTGAGATGAACTGCCATCCCGATGTGGTCTATCTTAAAAAGGACGAGGACAAAGCCTCTTTAAGCGTGGACAATGTCCGAGATATAAAAACAGAGGTCTATACCAAACCCAAAATGTCCGCATACAAGGCAGTTGTGGCAGAGAATATGGAGCTTGCAACAACCCAAGCACAAAATGCTATGCTCAAGATGATAGAGGAGCCGCCCGAAAAAGTGGTTTTCTTTATGCTCACATCAAATATGGCACCCATACTTCCCACTATATCTTCAAGGTCGGTTTCTATTTCGTTAAAACCGCTCTCTTTTGAGGCATTAAAGAAGATTTCGGGTGCAGACGACCACCTTGTTTCCCTTTGCGGAGGAAACATAGGCACGCTTTTGAGACTCACAGGCGATGAGGACTTTGCCGATTTTCGTGATGAGGTTGCAGATGCATTCTTTAGTGTTACGCCCTCTGATGCGTATTCGCCCTATAGCGCATCGCAGAAGCTGGATAAGTATAAATCCAGAGCAAACGAGGTGTTGGAGGCCTTGCTTTCGCTCTCGCGAGATGTGTATTTTTATAGTGTCGGTCTTAAGGACAAAATCACAAACAAGGACAAAATGAATTATATACAAAGTCTCTCTTCGTCCATTACCGAGGACAAAGCAGGAAGAATTGTAGAACATATAACACAAACTATTTCGCAAAGAGGCACAAACGGAAATTTCTCCATGGCTGTCACAACTCTTCTTCTTAAGTGCCAGAGTGAAATGAAATAGAAAGGAAAGATAAGATGGTTAAGGTTACAGGTGTTCGCTTTAAAAAGATGGGCAAGATATATTATTTTGACCCGGGCGAGCTTAAAATAGAATCAGGTACAAATGTTGTGGTGGAAACCTCCCGAGGCATTGAGTACGGCAGCGCTGTTATCGGCGAAAAGATGGTGGAGGAGGACAAAATAGTTGTTCCTCTTAAAAAAGTCCTAAGAATTGCCACAGCCGAGGACGACAACATAGTAGAGCAGAACAAAAAAAAGGAAGAGGAAGCTTTTGAAATCTGCCGAGGCAAGATAGAAAAGCACGGCCTTGAGATGAAGCTCATAGATGTGGAATATACCTTTGACCACAACAAAATCCTCTTCTACTTTACGGCAGACGGCAGAATAGATTTCCGCGAACTTGTAAGAGATTTGGCATCAGTTTTCAAAACCCGCATAGAATTAAGACAGATAGGTGTAAGAGACGAAGCCAAAATGATAGGCGGACTTGGCGTGTGCGGCAGAGTTCTTTGCTGCAACTCCTACCTTGGCGACTTTGAGCCTGTGTCTATAAAGATGGTTAAAGAACAGAATTTGTCCTTAAACCCCACCAAGATTTCAGGCACCTGCGGAAGACTTATGTGCTGTCTTAAAAACGAGCAGGCGGTTTACGAAGCACTCCACAAAAAAATCCCCTCGACAGGCTCTCTTGTGGAAACAGCCGACGGTAAGGGCATTGTAACTGCGGTAAATGTGCTAAAAGGTCTTGTAACCGTAGCTACAGGCGACGAGGTCAAAATAACCAGAGACTATTCAGCCTCTGATGTAAAGGTTTTAAAGAAAGGTTCCCGAAAAGAGCAGGATGCCGAAGCATTAAAAGAGCTTAAGGGACTTGAAGACTAATAAATATTGCAAAAAGGGTTGAAATCCATCGAATTTTGTAATATAATACAGATAATGCAAATAAGGAGGTGTATCCAATGGCATATATTATAAACGATGATTGCATCAGCTGCGGAGCTTGTGCTCCCGAATGCCCTGTAGATGCTATTTCTGAGGGTGACGGCAAGTTCGAAATCAGTGCAGACGATTGCATCGAGTGCGGTGCTTGCGCAGGTGCTTGCCCCGTAGGCGCTCCCGTTAACGAATAATAACAAAGTTGCGGAAAAAGGCTGTCACACGACAGCCTTTTTTTGTAAATTTATATAACGCAAGAAGGTTTTTTATGAGAAGATTAGAAGATTTGGGAATAGGCGGTTTAAAGCTTGTTCAGGATACCGACCTCTTTTGCTTTGGGACAGACAGTGTGCTTCTTTCTGATTTTGCCCGTGCGCTCCCTTCGGAAAGAGTAATGGATTTGTGCACGGGAAACGGCATAATCCCAATACTTATGAGTGCCAAAACAAAGGCAAAAGAGATTTATGGAATAGAAATATTAGATGAGTCGTACTCACTGGCGGTAGAAAACGCACAGATAAATTCTTTGACCGACAGGATTAAGTTTGTGCACGATGACTTAAAGAACTGGATGGAGCATTTCCCCTCCGGGCACTTTGATGTTGTAACTTGCAATCCCCCGTATATGAAGGTGGGAGCAGGCTTTAAAAGTGCAGGCGACTCTAAGGCGGCGGCAAGACACGAGCTTTTTGCCACTCTTTCGGATATCATTTCGGCAGCAGCGGGACTTCTTAAGTTTGGCGGGCACTTTTATATTGTGCACAGGGCGGACAGGCTTTGTGATGTTTTGTGTACTATGAGGGAAAATAAAATCGAGCCAAAACGCCTTAAGTTTGTTCAGGCAAATCCCTACAAAGAGCCAAGTCTCATACTGGTAGAGGGTATAAAGGGAGCTAACAGCTCTCTTAAGATAGAAAAAACAGTGTATGTAAATATGTAAATGAGGTTTATAAATATGAATTACGGAAAGCTTTACCTTGTGGCAACGCCCATAGGTAACCTTGAGGACATAAGCTTAAGAGCATTAAGGGTTCTTGGTGAGGTGTCGCTTATTGCCTGCGAGGACACCAGACATTCGCTTAAGCTTTTAAATCACTTCGATATACAAAAACCGCTCACAAGCTACTTTGAACACAACAAGACGGAAAAGGGTCAGTACCTTGTGTCTGTTTTAAAGGGCGGAGAGGATGTGGCGCTTGTTACCGATGCGGGCACCCCCGCTATTTCCGACCCTGGCGAAGACCTTGTAAGGCTTTGCATAGAAGAGGGCATAGCAGTTGTACCCATTCCGGGACCCTCGGCACTTATAAATGCCCTTATAATCTCGGGGCAGGACACGGGAAGGTTTACATTTGAGGGCTTTTTGTCGGTAAACAAAAAGAGTCGTGCAGAGCATTTGTCTTCGCTTAAAGATGAGACAAGGACTATGATATTCTACGAAGCACCCCACAAGCTAAAGCGAACCTTAGAGGATATGTATGGGGTGTTTGGTAACAGACAGATAAGCATAGTAAGAGAAATTACAAAGCTTCACGAGGAGTGTATGCCCACAAGTCTCTTGGGTGCCATAGAATATTATGAGAATGCCATTCCCAAAGGCGAATATGTGCTTGTTTTGGCTGGAAAATCCAAAGACGAAAAAGAAGCACAAATTAGGGAAGAATACAAAGACCTCTCGGTAAAGGAGCATGTGGATATGCTCATAAAAGAGGGTATGGATAAAAAGGATGCCATAAAGGAAGCCGCCGCAAGACGAGGCGTTTCCAAAAGGGATGTATACAACGAATATGAAAGGGAGTAATAAAATGGACAAAAGCGGTATTCTTTATAGGGAAATGAAAATTGCCAGAATAAAGTTTCTTATAGTTAATATTATTTGCACCATATTGTATCTCTTGTTTGTTACATCAAGGTTTCCGTACATAAGAACGCAGATGACAGGTCCTACAGAGCTGGACACAGCAAGGTTTGTTTCAGAGACTAAGACCGAAACCATAGACGAACTTATAACTCTCGGAAGAAAAGAAACAAAAACTCTCGATACCGCCTGCTACAAGGACAAAACCTACTGGCAGGACGGACGCTACTACTACAAAATGCAAATAGATTCCATAGTGGATACAGGAAGAGGCTTTACCGAGGCTGTTCCCGTAAGTCCGTCGGAGACCGAAGATGTGGAGATGTACAGAATCTATACGGCAAAGCTTGGAGGTAAAAATGTGGCAGTGCTTGCACCGGTAGAGTGGACTCCGTCCTACACTATGGAGGGCTATGTAACAGAGCTTTCAAGACCTGTTCTTGCAAAGCTTTCCGAAACGCTCACCGAGGGCGAAGTTCTGGAAGTGGCAGATTATATGCTCGATATCCGTGGTGTTGAGATGGAAGTGGAACGTTCTGATTATGCACTTTTCTGGATATTTATGATTATCCTGGTGTTCCTGTGGGCAAAGCTTGTTATCTATTTTATAAATCCTTTAAAGGCGCCCACCTATCGTCAGCTTGCAAAGTACGGCATAGTTTCTGAGGTTAGTGAGGAAATAAATGAGCAGGCGTTGTCCGATAGTGCATACAAGGAAAAGGGCAGTCTTGTGTTGGAAGAATATATACTGCAGAGAAAGACTTTTGTCTGCAAGGTGTATAGGAATCATATGGCGAAGAATTAAACTTTGAGGAATGTAAAAGAAAGCGCAGAGCGCTTATAGGCTTGTCTACTTATATTTCGTTGTGCCAATGACAGAAAAACAAAAAGTTATGTAGGAATCTGCAAATGCAGATTCCTATTTTTTTGTAGCCTATAAGCTCTAAGCGAACTTCGCCTCTCGGTGTATCTCTATACACCTTCGGGTCCCCCTCGCAAGCAAGCTTGCCACGGCTCAGTTCACTTATT
>JAZNFW010000143.1:0-22042 GCA_045576175.1 Clostridia bacterium
GATAGAGCGAACGCCTCCTAAGCGTTAGGCCGGTGGTTCGAATCCACTTAGGCGCGCCACTATATCGGGGTGTAGCGCAGTTGGTAGCGCACCAGACTGGGGGTCTGGGGGCCGTGGGTTCAAGTCCCGTCACTCCGACCAGAAAAAAGCGTACTGAATCTTCAGTACGCTTTTTTCAGTGAAATTTGCCTTTCGGCAAGTGAAATACGCTTCGCGTGTGAAATATTGCTTCGCAATATGAAATATGCATATGGAAAAGGCAAATTTTATTTCACATTTTTCGTAGAAAAATATTTCACAATCCGCAAGGATTATTTCACATCAGCAAAGCTGATATTTCATTATAAAGGTGACTTACATGCAACTAAAACCCATAGCAAAAATATATACCGCTTTTCCCGAAAAGTTTGGCATACCCCGTCAGAGCGGTCTTGTAAAAACTGTTGGGAAAATTGTTTTTGAAAAAGAGTACCAAAACCCCACCGCACTTCGCGGACTCGAGGACTTTTCGCACATATGGCTGATATGGGGTTTTTCTTTAAATGACAAAAAAGAATTCTCTCCCACCGTGAGACCTCCCCGCCTTGGCGGAAACAAAAGGATGGGTGTATTTGCCACACGCTCTCCATTTCGCCCCAATCCCATTGGGCTGTCGTGTGTAAAAATAGAAAAAATAGTTTCCGAAGAGGAAAACGGTATGGTAATCTATGTTGAGGGTGCCGACCTTGCAGATAAAACTCCCATCTACGACATAAAGCCGTATCTTGCCTACACAGATTCACACCCTGATGCTTTGGGTGGTTTTGCAGACGATAAGCTCTCCTATAAGCTTAGTGTAACCACGCTATGTCCTACCGATGGTATAAGCGAAAAAGAGCTTTCGCTCATACACGAAATAATACAAAATGACCCACGCCCGTCCTATCAGGATGATGCGGACAGGGTGTACAAGTTTTCTGCACTCGGGTATGACATAGAATTTTCTGTAAAGGGCAAGACAGCTTCGCTTAAAAAAATATCCCGAATATAAAAAGACAAGCACAGCGAAAAATCGCTGTGCTTTTTTGATTATTTCAAATCGGCATTATATGTAGGAACTCCGTTTGCAGGATACTCGCCTGCAAGAACCTCGATTGCGGTCTCAACGCTCACAGCAGAGTTTCCGCCAAGTATGTAGCAGTCAATATGAGGAAGCTCCTCAAGTACAAAGGGATTACCAAAGTGAACAACAGTAGAAATTCTGTCTGTTCCCTGCATAGCCTTTATTACATTTACAAATCTTCTGGTAAGACATTCAGGACCTGTGTATGCAATAGGCTCTGTAAAGGTAACAAATATGGTCTCATATCCAAGAGAATGCTCAAGTATAGAAACTATATTTCCCTGACTTGGGAACTGGTCTATAAACTCAACTACAGAGTTTTTGAAGGTTGCCTTGATTTTTTTTGCAACATCTTCGGGATTAAACCAGGGGTTAGAGAATGTGTCTACCTCTGCTCTGCCGTCACCGTCTATTTTTGTTCCGTTTTTAACCATAACAGCAAAGAAATACTTGCCGTCTTTGTCTATTGCGTGAGACACTCCCTCTGCGGTGTGTGTGTAAATTCCGTCTTTGTTTATACTTCTGAATGTCTTGAGGTCATCTTCTGTCATTTCAGAGTTCTGCTCGAGCTTTAATATCTTTTCCTGGGTCTTTATGATTCTCTTTACAGCAGCATCGAGCATTTCGTCGGGAATAAGACCTTTTTCATACGCTTCAATATGCTGCTCAAACATAAGTTTGTTGTCTCTCACATAAGGAAGAGCCAAATCGTTTCCTGCCGCTATCGCAAGACCTTTTGCAGTAACATCGTCATAATTTGCCTTAATACCCATCATACAAAGTCCGTCTGTTATTGAAATGCCGTCAAAGCCCTGCTCACGGATTATGTCTATTACTGGCTTTGAAAGGCTTGCAGGATGCTTGTCGTCGATATTTAAAAAGCGACAATGTCTTGTCATTATACCGTCCAAAACATCTTCTTCAAGCATTTTGAGATACGGATAAAGAGCATAGTCCAAAAGCTCCTCTTTGGTAACTGCCGACTGTGCTTCTGCCATATGTGTGTCTACAGCTTCGAGAGGTTTCCCTCCGGGATAGTGCTTTGCAACAGTAAGAACACCGCCATCGTGCATACCTTTTCCTATTGCAACAGCAAGCTCGGAAACCTTGTGCTTATCTGTACCAAGAGACCTCTGTCCACCGGGGATCATATCAACAACAGGGTCGCAAACCATATTGTAACCCATCTTGCGGGCAGCAACGCCCAACACCTTACCAAAGGCGTAAGCGTGCTTAGTGCTTCCTGTACAGCCTATTGCATTGTGCCTGCCGATAAGGTATTCGCCGATACCGCTCTCCGCATCGGTCATTATTATAATAGGATAATCTGCAACCTCTTTTATTTCCTTAATGACTTCGGGAACATTTGCGTAGCCCTGCTGAAGCCATACAGAACCTATACAATGCTCTTTTACAAGCTCCAAAACATAATCTACCGCTTCTCTGTTTGTTGCACAAGTATTGAGAACTGCTGTAAGAGTCATTCCTAATTTTTGTTTAATGCTAAGTTCTTCAAATTTTAATACTTTCAACCAAATCACTACCTTTCCTCGACAGTATATACCCTTTCTACAATATAGTCAAGCCGTATTTCGTTTTTATTCTATCTAATTTATAAATCATCGGTTTTGCAATAAACCACAGGAAAACCGCAGTAGATAATGCGTGCACCAAATCCATCGGAATTCCCACCGCATACGCTGAAACAATCATTGGCAAAGTTATCTTTGACTGCCACATAAAAAGCGAAGCAGGATTCATAATACCGCCGTAGATAAAAAGCGTTACAAAAAAACCAAATACCGAAAGGGAGAATTTGCTTACCTTTAAAAGTCCTTTTTGAAACACAACTCCCGATATAAAGCCAATTATTCCAAACGAAAACATCTGCCACGGCGTCCACGGACCCTGCCCAAAGAAGAAGTTTGACACAAATGCCGTAACCGCACCCACAAGGAATCCCGCCTCACCGCCAAAGCAAATTCCCGAAATTATGATAAGTGCCAAAACAGGCTTAAACTGCGGAACCATAATGAATGCCGTTCTGCCTGCAACAGAGAGGGCGCACAAAACGCTTATTACCACGATTTCTCTTGCTTTGGGTTTTCTTTTTTCAAACATCATACAAAAAGCTGCCACAGTCTCAAGTATTATAAGAAGGCTTATAAAATAGTATTTCCTGTTTCCAAGAAAGAAAGTTCCAAAAAGCACAGTAAGAGCTACCGATGCCACGAGGAAAAGAGCAGTCATAAGGCTGTGTTTTTTTGGCCTTTTTTCACCCGTCTCTGCCTTTTTTACAGGCAAATCTTTTTTTGTAGTGCCACCATCGTCACTGCGGTATTGTTTGTTTGGCGGATTAATCTCTATATCCTCGCTCTTTTTCTCATTTGCCTTTCCTGTGCAGGCAAATATTATATCATCAGCAAGAATTGCATTTTTAAGTATACCTCTTGACATACGGTTTGCACTTGTGGTGTAAAAGCTCTTTCCTGCAAAAAATTCAAGCGGGCAAGCCTCTGATGTTATGCTGCCGTCGAAGAACAATGCACATCTGTCTGCATTTTCACTGCAAAATTCCACATCGTGCGACACCATAACCACAGTTATGCCTTTTTTCTTAAGACTTCTTAAGATACTTGCAAAAGTTATCTTAAAATGCGCATCCATACCCTTTGTAGGCTCATCCAGAATAAGTATTTTTGGCGCAAGAATAAGCACCTTGCAAAGCGCTGCCCTCTGCATCTCGCCGCCCGACAAATCGTAGGGGTGGCTTTCCAAAGCATCATCTATGGCACAAAGAGATGCCATTTCCAAAATGATTTGTCTTTTTTCTTTAGAAGACAGCTGTGTATGCGAAAGCATTTCCAAAAGGTCTTCATAAACTGTTTTTTCTGCAAAAAGTGTCTGCGGATTTTGCGGAAGAACACCCAAAGTTCCATTATAGAGATTTGGAATGTTCTTTGTTTCCTTACCCTCTATATAAACCTTGCCCCTCTGCGGATAATTGAGTCCGGAAATAAGCGAAAGTGCAGTTGTCTTGCCCGCTCCGTTTCCGCCCAGTATGGCATAAATCTGCCCTCTTTTTACCTTAAGATTAAGACCTTGCACTACATCGGGCGCAGCCTTTTCGTATTTAAAATATGCGTCTTTTACTTCGATTACAGTCTCGCCGTCCTCACACAAATCTGAAGATGGGGGTATATCAAAAAGCTCGTGATTTTGTGCGTAAGTTTCCAGCCACGCTCTGCCCTCGCGTACTGTCATAGGACAGGCAAGTGTGTTTTCTGCCGCACCCCATACCCTCACAGGCACAGGCAAAGCTTTGTACATATCGTGGTCTGTATCCTTTAACTCTTTTGCAACAACACGACTTTTCCCGTCTGCAACAATTTTTCCGCCGTCCAATACAACTACTCTGTCTGCCATTGGAAAAACCTCTTCCAGACGATGCTCTGTTATTATGACGGTTGTGCCAAGCTCCCTGTTTATTCTCTCAAGTGTTGTCAAAAACTCATTGGACGCTATTGGGTCTAGCTGGCTTGTAGGCTCGTCGAGTATAATTATTTCAGGACCTGCTGCCATAACGGATGCAAGATTAAGAAGCTGTTTTTGTCCGCCCGAAAGCTCTGTCACATTTTTATAAAACCAGTTTTCAATACCGAAAAACGATGCCATTTCCGACACTCTTGCCCTTATTTCCTCTGTGGAAAATCCCAGACTTTCGAGAGAGAATGCAAGCTCGTGCCACACCTTGTCGCACACAATCTGGTTGTCGGGATTCTGCATCACAAAGCCTATTTTTGACGAGAGTTCTCTTTCATCACACGAAGATAAATCCCGTCCGCACAGATATATTCTGCCCTCTTTTTCTCCAACGGGCGAAATCGCAGGTTTGAGAAGTCTTAAAAGTGTGGTCTTTCCGCAGCCGGATTTTCCGCATATTGTTACAAATTCGCCTTTTGCTATGCTTAGGTTTATGCCGTCCAAAGCTTTTTTGTGTCCTTTGGGATATGTAAAGCTTACATTTTCGACCTTGATGCTCTCCATCTTCTCACCTCCACCAGTTCTATTATTACAGGAAACGCACTCATAACGAAATACGCTGCAAATACACTAACCGAAAAAAAGGAAATCTCACCGACATCTATACGGGGAAAGCACTCAAACCGCATCGCACCCCAGAGTGCTCCGCAAAAGACATATATACCAAGTGCACAAATACCAAAAACCGCCTTTTTGTCTCTACTCCCAAAGGTAAACACAGAAAATGCCGTTCTGCCGGATAGTCCGTAGCCACGCGATTTCATACTGTCTGATGTTTCGATTGCATTTTCGAGCGACCACGTTATGACGATAGAAAATATCGAAACAAGGTTTTTTGCCCTCTTTAGTATATTTCCGTCCGAGTAGCCTCGCCCCACAGCCCTTCGGGCACTTGCCACAGTCTTAAACTGCGATATAAATCTTGGCACAAACCTAAGCGTCATAGAAATAACAAGCGACATCGCAGGTATAATTTTGCCAAAAAGATATATGAATTTGTCACTTGTCATAACACAGTTAAAGCACGAAAAATAACATATAACGCACGCAATCATAACCGATGCCAGAAATCCGTACAGCACCGACTCCATTGTAAAAGGATTTCCGCCCGGAAGATAAGAGAGAGCCGTAACACCCTCGTGATTGAACAGGGCGTTTATTACAGAGGTTAAAATAACTATGGGTATGATGTATATTAAAATTCCCTTTAATGCAGCTCTCCCCTTTAGCAAGATTAGGTACGAAAGTGCACAAGAGAGCGATATACCAAGGCATATGGGATGCATAAAAAAGCAGGAAAATCCTATTGTAAATGCAAAATATGTAAAGTTTACAAAAGGATGATAGCTTTTAAATTCGTTCATACAATACCCCTTTCTTCAAACAAAAAAACTGCGGTAATTTTATAAAAATTACCACAGCTGAGTTTTTCTGTGAAAATCACAATCCGCATAGCAGAAATATTATCTAAAAAATAATACCAAAGCAGGTCTTGTGACTTGCACCATATAGACTGGTAGTCCGCATTTTTGTGTTCTGCCTTCTCGGTTTCCCAATGACTATCTTTCGATAACGAACACAAAAACATTCGATGCATACACCGACAGTTCTCGTTGGGGATTCTCACCCCATTCCCTTTCAATCTGTTACACCCAATAGGATATAACCGACACTTTGTGTGAATATATTCTATTTTACCCCATTATGATATCACACGCCAACATAAAAATCAAGTCAAATATCACACTTTTGCTATTGAGACCATATCCTATATGGAGGGGGGTGAAAATATGTCTAACACAAATTGCTGTTTTAAAAGCTCTTGCATATTCTTTGGCATTATTGTGAGTATCTTGGTTGGCGTCGTAGGAGCATTTCTGACCTTTAGTGCAGTGATAACTGCTACTCCGGCATTTCTTTGGGTGCTTTTCGGTATTGCAGTGGTGTATCTTCTTGTGCTTCCTGCAGCTCTTGCAATAATACGGGGCACTGGCACACGAATTTGCATTTGCTCTGTTTTGCCGGCACTTCTTACAGGTATAATCGGCACAATCATAGCTTCTTTGGTGCTTCTTGGCATCACCTTTGCTGCTACAAGCATTTTAGGTGCCATAATCACCGGTGCACTCCTGGCGTTTTTTGCACTCATCATAGCAGCTACTTCTTGCCTTGTTAAGTGCGTAGCGGATTGCCCGCGTGTTGAATAAACGCCAAAAAAACCGTGCTGAGCACTACGCTCAGCACGGCATTTTTATAAATCAAACCTGACTGTAGCTTCCCAAAAATGTAAGGTTTCCTCCGCATACGGAAAGCTCGTCCAGAATGCCTATGGCTTCGTCTGAATAAACAGATGCCTCGAGGTCGAAATAGAATGCAAATTCAAAATCCTTTCCCGCAATAGGACGGCTCTCAAGCTTTGTGAGATTAAGCCCCAACGCAGCAAACTTTGAAATTACACTATAGAGCGAGCCGGGAGTATGGGGAAGATTCATTATTATACTAATCCTGTCCGCACCCGGATAGATTTCGAGCTCTTTGGATATACAAATAAATCTTGTAAAGTTGCTGTCCGAATTTGCAATAGCTTCGTCTAATATATTAAGACCATAGTAAAGAGCACAGTCTGGCGAGGATATTGCAGCTATGTCGCTCCTTGGAGACTCTCCAACCATCTTTGCCGCAACGGCGGTATTCTCGCACACGGTTATCTTTATGTCTGGATGGCCTTTTAAAAACTCGGAGCACTGGGCCAGAGCCTGTTCGTGCGAGATTATTTCCTTTATATCCGAAAGCTTTGCACCCGGTTTTGCCATAAGTGCGTGGTTTATTTTTACCTTGATGCACCTTACTATATGAAAGTTGTAGTTTCGCATAAGGTCATACACAGCGTTTACTGTGCCGTGGATACTGTTTTCGATAGGCAGAATTCCGTATTTGCAAAGCCCCCTCTCCACAGCGTTGAATACATTTTCAAAATCCTTTACAAAAAGGATGTTTGCGTTTTTAAAGAGCTTGTCACACGCAATCTGCGAATACGCACCCTCTATGCCCTGACAAGCCACAAGTGCGTTTTTGGGGAAGAGCTTTGGAGTTTCATCCAGAGCTTTTTTGATTTTCTCTGCCAATTTACCGCTTGAAGCAGAGTTTTTTATGTTCTGATAGCTCTTGCTAAGGTCCATGAGAGTAGAAAACAAAATCCTTGCATAGTCTCCGTATTTCTCGCCAGCCATAGATGAAACTCTTTCAAGAATTTCTCTCTCTCTTGCTTTTTGCTCGGTTGCCATACCGTTTTCCCGCTTGAAATCAGCAATTGATGTAACAAGCTCCATTCTCTCCACAAAGAGCTTTAGAATTTCATTGTCTATTGTGTCTATATTTTTTCTGCATTCTTCTAAGTTCATTCTTTACATCTCCCTACAAAATAAAATCTGAAATTGCAATTGCACTTATAGCCTCAACACACGGCACTGCCCTTACGGCAATACAGGGGTCGTGGCGTCCTTCTGTTTTAACACTGGTGTTTTCCATTTTGGAAAAGCTCACCGATTCCTGCGTCTTTGCTATAGACGGTGTGGGCTTAAATGCGGTTTTGAACACTATTGGCATACCGCTTGTAATTCCTCCAAGAACACCGCCGTGATTGTTTGTTTTGGTCTTAACCGTATCGCCTTGTACATAGAACTCGTCATTGTTTTGAGAGCCTAACATACTCGAGGCCTCAAATCCAAGCCCAAACTCTATGCCACGCACTCCGCCAAGAGCGAAAATCACCGATGCAATACGGTTTTCTATACCATCGAATATGGGGCTTCCGACTCCTGCATCCACCCCGTAGATTGCGCACTCAACTGTTCCGCCAACCGAATCTCCGTCGGCGTGTGCTTTTAGGATGCACTCCTTCATTTCTTCTCCGGCTTTTTCGCTAAACACGGGGAAATCCTTTGTCTTTACCGCTTCTTGCAAGCTGTCTGATTCCATATTATTTATGGGTGTGTCCAAAATCTGCCCCACAGACGAAAGATGCGAAACTATATTAATTCCCCTGCGCTTTAAAATCTGAATAAGAATTCCGCCTGCGGCACAAATCGGGGCTGTGAGCCTGCCCGAAAAGTGTCCTCCGCCACGAAGGTCGCAATAACCGTCATACTTTACAAAAGCACTGTAGTCAGCGTGACCCGGTCTTGGGATATCCACATTGTAGTCACCGGAGCGGACATTGTTGTTTTTTATCACCAAACAAAGAGGTGCTCCTGTTGTTACACCGTTTCTTATGCCCGACAAAAATTCCGGCACATCTTCTTCTCTTCGAGGTGTACTGTAGGGAGTATTGCCTCCCTGCCTTCTTTTCATAAATTGCAAAAGAGCATCAAAATCTATTTTTTCGCCCGCCGGGAGACCATCTATCACAGCACCTATTGCAGTGCCGTGCGACTCGCCGAATATACTTATCTTTATTTTATTTCCGGTTTCAGATGACATCTGTCTTTCCTCCTACACTTTCAAAATGTTTAAGAAAATCGGGATACGATTTATTCATAGCCTCGGCACCGTTTAGCGTAACAGAGCCACTACATATACACGAGGCGATAAGTGCCGACATTACTATTCTGTGGTCGCCAAAGCCCTCTGCTATGCCGCCCGAAAGCGAGCCTTTGCCGTATATAGTAAGTGAGTCCTCGCTCTCTCGGGCTTCACCGCCAAGAGAGGTTATGAGCTTTCTTGTTGCTTCTATCCTGTCGCTCTCCTTTAGGCGAAGTCTCTTTGCATTATAGAGAGTTGTCTCGCCATCTATGGCGCAGGCAAGGATTGCCACAATGGGAAAAAGGTCGGGACACTGCGACACATCGAGGCTAAAGGGTTTGAGATTACTCTTTTCCACACATACTGCATCGCCGTCTGTGTACACCTTGGCTCCTGCGATTTTTAATATGTCTGTAATTGCCTTGTCGCTTTGCTTTGAACTCATATCGAGTCCTGTAACTCTCACACTGCCCGACAGCGCTCCACCCACAAGGAAGAATGCCGCATTGGACCAGTCACCCTCTACTATGTATTCGCCCGAAGTTTTTAAAGTTCCGTCTATAATATAGCCATTTAAAGTTTTTTCTATATTCATACCAAATTTTTTAAGTATGTCCACCGTCATATCTACATACGCCTTGGACTCAAGACGGGTTGTAAGCTCTACGGTGCTTTTTTGAGGAAGAACAGAAAGTGCAAATAATAGTCCCGTTATAAACTGCGAGCTAACATCCGCCTGAATTTCAAAGCTTCCGCCCGTAAGCTTTCCGTTCATTGTAAAGGGCAAGGTATCGGAAGAAAATTCTATGCCCTTTTGTTTCAAAAGGTCTATTATGGGTTTTAGCGGTCTTAAGCCGAGCCTTCCTCTTCCCTTAAAAGTCGTCTTTATTCCAAGTGCCGCCGCAACAGGAATCATAAACCTAAGGGTTGACCCGCTCTCACCGCAATCGAGTGTGCAGCTCTCATTGTACACATCGGGTGCGGATATAACAAAACAGTTTCCCTCTTTTGTAACATTAGCTCCCATAGCTTTTATACAGTTAAGCGTTGCATCTATATCCTCGTTTGTCTCAGGTATGTAAACACGGGTCTCACCCTTTGTTAGCGAGGCACAGATTATTGCACGGTGTGCGTCGGATTTTGACGCAATCGCTTTTACTTTTCCCTCAAGGGATGAAGGCGTTATACAAAGTCGCATAAAAATTCTCCTATGCCAATTTTCTTTAGAACGGTTTTTCCTGTCTCTTGCGGTATTGCAAGGGTTATTGTGTCACCTTTTCTCTTTTTGTCCTTATTAATAGCGTCCAAAAGGTTTTTTTTGTCCATAGTGCACTCTGTTTTAAGTCCGTTATTTTGAAGTGCAGTTTCTATCTCCAAGGCTGTACCCTTTTTGGCCCAGCCCTTCCGTTCGGAAAAGCGGGCAATCATAGCCATACCTATTGCCACAGCCATACCGTGAGTTATATTAAAGTCTGTGCATTTTTCTATAGCGTGGCCTATTGTGTGACCGAGATTTAAAAGCTGTCTTTTGCCTGTGTCCAATTCGTCCTCTGCCACAATATCTGTCTTTATGGACACGCATCTTTCAATTACATCTTCCACATTCCAGTCTTTTGTTTGAGAGAGCACTTTAAAAAGCTCTTTGTCACATATTACGCCGTATTTTATTGCCTCGGCTATGCCGTCTTTGAATACTTCGTCGCCAAGAGTCTGGAAGGTGTCCGTGTCGCATATTACGGCTCTTGGCTGATGAAATGCGCCAGCGAGGTTTTTGCCCGAGGTTAAATTAACCCCCGTTTTTCCGCCCACGGACGAATCGATTGCCGCCAGAAATGTGGTAGGCACCCCGACAAAATCTATACCCCTTAAGTAAACGGAAGCACAAAAGCCTGCAACATCGCCCGTTATGCCACCGCCAAGTGCCACAACGGCATCTGTACGGCTAACATTATTTTGTGCCATAAATTCCACTATATCTGTAACGGTAGCCATTGTCTTATTCTTTTCGCCGCCGCCAAAGACAAATGTAAGAACCTCAAAGCCCGCTTCTTTAAGTATATCCACCGTTTTGTCAAGGTAGAGCTTTGACACATTTTCATCTGTTATAACAACAGCCTTATTTGCCTTGGTGACAGATTTTAAAACCGTACCAAGCTCGTTTAGTGCACCTTTTCCTATTAAAATATCATACGGTTTTTTTACTTTGCCGACTGTAACCTTTTTCATTTATCCAGCCTCTCTTTTTTCTCTCTTCCTTCTTTTAGGAGCGAATATAGTCTTGATTCGTCGCCCTCTTCCAAAGCATTTTTATACATCTTAAGGTTTTCTATAAGGACCTCTATTTCTCCTATAAGATTACCCCTGTTCTCGAGGAAAAGCTCTGTCCACATTTTTTCGTTTAAATATGCTACCCTCGTCATATCCTTAAAGCTTCCTGCAGAAAGTCCTCGGTGGTCATCTGCCGTTTCGCTCTTTACATATGCATTGGAAAGGATGTGAGCAAGCTGCGATGTGTATGCAATAATTCTGTCGTGCTCCTTTGGAGTTTTGATGGTGATTTTGCCAAAGCCAACAGACAGGAAGAAGTTTTTTATTTCATCCAAAACTATAAGATTTATGTTTGAAGGGGGTGTGAGAATCATTGAGGCACCCCTAAATATATCGGCATCCGAATACTTAAAGCCAATTTTTTCTATGCCTGCCATAGGGTGTCCGCCAACGAATACAAATCCGTTTTTCTCGGCTATTTCGTTAGCTCTGATGCACACCTTTTCCTTAACACCTGCACAGTCTATTACATATGCACCTTTTTTGATTTTACCTTCATATTTTTTAAGAGATTCCACTGTATCGTCGGGATAAAGTGCCATAATTATTATGTCGCACTCGCCTATATTGTCCTCTGTAAGCTCCCCTGTTATTGCCTCTATTACCTTGGCACGCATAACCACCGTTCTATCTATATCTGTACCAAGTACCTCGTGGTCGGTATTAAGGCGAATCGCCTTTGCCACTGAGCCGCCAATCAGCCCCAAACCTATAACGCCGATTTTCATTTTTCTTAGAGTCCTTTCAGTTAAAATTTCTAATTGTATCACGAAGGGCATTAACCTCGCCCGAAAGTTTTTTGAAGCTATCCGGTGTAAGTGACTGCGGGCCGTCGCACATAGCCTTGGAGGGATTGTTGTGAACCTCTATAATGAGTCCGTCCACTCCTGCGGCAACCGATGCATGAGCCATAGGAGCAACATATTTTGAGTAGCCTGTTGCGTGGCTGGGGTCTACTATAACTGGAAGGTGCGAAAGCTCCTTTAGAACCGCAACGCTTGAAATATCGAGAGTGTTTCTTGTGGAAGTTTCAAATGTTCTTATACCTCTTTCGCAAAGGATTACATCTTCGTTTCCGCCTGCCATAATGTACTCTGCACTCATAAGAAGCTCCTGAAGTGTGCTGGAAAGACCCCTCTTTAAGAGTATGGGCTTCTTTGTTTTGCCAAGCTCTTTTAGTAGCTCAAAGTTTTGCATATTTCTTGCGCCAACCTGTATAACATCCACCTCGTCAAACAGAGGAAGCTGCGATAAATCCATAATTTCGGTTACTATGGGAAGTCCGGTTTCTGCTTTTGCCTCAAGAAGAAGCCTTATTCCCTCGCCGCGAAGACCCTGGAAGGCATAAGGAGAGGTTCTGGGCTTAAACGCTCCGCCACGAAGCATTGTGGCGCCTGCATCCTTTACCGCCTTTGCAATTTCTATAATTTGCTCCTCCGACTCCACCGAGCAAGGACCTGCTATCATAGCAAAGTTGCCTCCGCCTATCTTTGCAGTGCCTAAATCTATAACCTTGTCTTCAGGATGGAATTTTCTGTTTGCATTTTTATACGGCTCCTGAATTCTCTTTACATCCGAGACTATGTCGAGAGCTTTTATAAGGTCGATATCCACAACAGAGGTGTCTCCCAAAAGCCCGAGTATCATATGGTGATGTCCTTCACTCACATGAATGTCCAAACCTAAGCTCTTTATCCAGTTTTTTAAGTTCTCGAGTTGAGCTTTGTCTGCGTTTTGTTTTAATACTACTACCATCTTTTTGCATCCCTTTCCATAAAAAAAGCCTTGCAGTGCGTCATGCTCTGCAAGGCTCCTAAAATATCTTGATATACAAAACTTTTAAGAATTTACAGCTGCACGACAAAAAGCCTTACTAAAATAATAAGTAAAGCCGTAAAAGTATTCAGCTGCAAAATTCTTGTTAATCATTTTGTTAACCTCTTTTTGTTTATTAAAGTCATTTTAGCACTATGATATTTTTTTGTCAATACCCATTTTGAAAAAATTTTACTATTATCCCAAAAGCACATCGCATACCAGCATTATGCAAAAGCCAACAAGAAGTGCATATGTTGCACCTCTCTCACTGCCGTGTGCATGGGTTTCGGGTATCATCTCGTCGCTTATTACATAGAGCATTGTTCCGCCTGCAAAGGCAAGCACAAACGGAAGAATAAACGATGCTATGCTAACTGCAAAATATCCTATAAGTGTGCCCACAACCTCTACAAGTCCCGTGACAGAAGCTATCCAGAATGTCTTTTTGGCACTCATTCCGCTTGCAAGCATAGGTGCTATTATAACCATTCCCTCGGGGATGTTCTGAAGTGCTATACCGCCCGCTATAAGAAAAGCCTGCGAGGCGTTTCCTGTGCCAAAGCCAACACCTGCCGCCATACCCTCGGGCAGATTGTGGATTGCAATAGCCATTACAAAAAGGAGCACCTTGCCTGCACTCTTACTTTTCTCGTCCACCCCTGCAAGTCTGTGGAGATGAGGCACCAGCTTGTCTATAAGATTAAGGCACACAGCACCTGCAAAAATGCCGGCAACCGTAACCAAAAAGCCAAGTTTTCCGCCATATTCCATTGATGGCATTATAAGTCCAAACACCGATGCCGCAAGCATTATACCCGCTGCAAACGAAAGAACTATGTCGGAAAATTTGTGCGACATATTTTTAAATAAAAAGCCAACTATCGCTCCAATGACCGTTGCACCGCCTACTCCAAGAGCGGTAAGTAAAACCATCTCCATATATATCCCCCTTCCAGTTAAATGAGGCTATAAAAACAGTTATTTTCCGTAGCTTTTGCAAACCTCGATGACGCTTTTCTTTGCTATTTTCATTTCTTCTTTGGTAACCTCTTCGTCAAAATCGCAGAAGGTGTTACCCTCAACATCTCCGCCTGTAAGAATTCTGTACCAGGTAAGACCTATTGCATATCTTCCAAGTCCAAGACTTGCGTGATATGTATCTCTGTGTACTTTTTCAATTCCGTTTTCTATGAGCTTTTGCAGAACCTCACCCGAAGGAATGATAAAGTCTGCATCTATATCCTTTTCCGCTTTGGCGTAAGAGTCTTTTATATCCTTAAACATCTTTTTGTGGTCCGTATATCCTGCCACATTGTTTAATCTGGGGGAATCCTGCTCATATGCCCAGGTCTGATGGATGGCTACCTTTGCCTTGGGACAGCAGAGCTTAACATACTTATAGAGCTCGTTAAGATACGGCTGATAGGTATCGTAGTTATATGAACGGGTGCTCGCCTGCTGGAGAGTAACAACATCCCAATCGCGATTTAAAAGAGCCTCTCTAATAGACACCTTAAAGCCTGTAACAGAGCCATTTACCTGAAGCATGTAGGCATTCTCGTCGCCAAGCATATTTCTGTAGTGAAGCGAAAGCGGACATCCGCCGATATAGAGATTGAACGCATTTATTTTTTCACCGCCTGCTCTTGCAATCTGATGCAGGTATCTTTGTGCATCCTGTGAATAACTGTTTCCTATTGATAAAATGTCCATTTTGCGTCTCCTTATTTCTATGTGGTAAAAATATTATATACTGATTTAATTCTTCTACTTTAAGCAGATGTTTTGTAAGATAACAAGGGTTTTGTTGGTTTTTAACACAACAGAACCGTCCCTTTGTGTTCTCTCTCGTTGCCGCAAGGCAACATATCGCATCGAAGATATATCGCGTACAAAGTACATATCGCAAATTCCGTAAGGAATTTATATCGCTGCGGTTGAGTATCAACCGCATAGCCTAATATCAACTTATAAGCAAAAACTTCACAACAAAATACATCAAAGCTATTTCCAACACGGTAAAAAGCGGAACAAGTGTTCTAAATTTCGTCTTTGAAGTTTTGTGGTTAAAGATAACCATACCAAACATAGCACCCAGTCCCCCAAAAAGCAGGGCACACACTATGAGTGTTTTCTCGCTTATACGGCGGGCACTCTTTTTTGCTTTTAACTTATCCACGCCGTAGGTTAGCATAACACAAATATTCCAAATTAAAAGTATAAGAGGTAAGTTATTCAACACTTTTCTCCTTTTTGGAAAGTTTTCTTTACTGAATTAATTCTATCACAAAAAAACAAAACAATCAACAAAAAAGAAAAAAAACCCCGCCCGTTTGGGCGAGGTTAAACTTTTTATAATTACACTAATTCAATGATTGCCATTTCTGCAGCATCACCGCGTCTGGGACCTAATTTTAAAATTCTGGTATAGCCGCCGTTTCTGTCTGCATACTTGGGAGCGATCTCCTCAAATACCTTTGTAACAACATCTTCCTTTGTAATGTAGGAAAGTGCCTGTCTTCTGGTATGCAATGTATTTGTCTTACCTAATGTAATCATCTTTTCTGCCATGCATCTGGTTTCTTTAGCCTTTTCAACGGTTGTTTCGATTCTACCGTTTTCCAAGAGAGATGTAACCAGGTTCTTAAGCATAGCTTCTCTGTGGTCGGAAGCACGACCGAGCTTTCTTGTACCGGGCATTAGATAAACCTCCTTTGTACCTAATTTTATATCACTTACTTATTCGTCGTATTCCTTTGAAAATTCCAAACCGAGCGAAGTAATCTTGCCTACAACTTCTTCAAGGGATTTTCTACCGAGGTTTCTGACTCTCATCATTTCTGCCTCAGACTTGGAAACCAAATCGGCAACTGTGTTGATGCCGGCTCTCTTCAAGCAGTTGAAGGAACGAACAGACAAATCAAGCTCTTCGATTGTTGTCTCGAGCACCTTGTCCTTTGTTTCTTCTTTTGTTTCCACCATAATATCTGTGTTTGCAATATCATCGGAAAGATCTGTAAACAGATTCATATGCTCTGTGATAATCTTTGAGCTAAGTGAAAGAGCATCCTCAGGAGCAATTGTTCCGTCTGTAAAGATTTCAAGTGTGAGCTTGTCGTAGTCAGTAATCTGTCCAACACGGAAGTTGGAAACAGTGTAGTTAACCTTATCTACGGGAGAATACACAGAATCAACAGGTATTACACCTATTACATTCTGGAGCTTTTCCTTGTTCTTTTCGCTTGTTACATAGCCTCTGCCGTTTTCAAAGACAATTTCCATATACAGTCTTGCCTTGTCGCTAAGTGTAGCGATGTGAAGGTCACCGTTTATGATGTCTATTTCGTGGTCAGTAACTATGTTTTCAGCCTTAACCTCGCCGGCACCGTTTGCTTCAATATAAACGGTCTTGGGAGAATCAGTATGCACCTTTGCGATAATTCTCTTTACATTAAGAATTATCTCTGTCACATCCTCTTTAACTCCGGGAATTGTGGAGAATTCGTGAAGAACTCCCTCAATTTTAACACTTGTGGGTGCAGCACCCGGAAGCGAAGATAAGAGCACTCTTCTAAGTGCGTTGCCCAAGGTGGTACCGTAACCTCTTTCGAGAGGCTGTACTTCAAATTTAGCGTAACTGGGATCTAATTTGTCATCGACTCTTTCAAGACCCGGTTTCACCATTTCGATCATTATTTAACCCTCCATTCAAATACCATTATTACCAAATATTCGAGGGTAGCCTTATTATTTAGAATACAACTCGACGATGAGGTGTTCCTGGATGTCTATATCGATGTCGTCTCTCTGAGCCAAAGCTACAACCTTCGCCTGCATGGTGTTTGTATCAAGGTCAAGCCACTTAGGAATTGCCTTTCCTTCGGTCTGTTCTAAGATGGCCTTAATCTTGGGAAGACTTCTGCTGCCTTCCTTTAAGCTTATAACCTCTCCTGCCTTAACGAGATAAGAGGGGATGTTTACCTTCTTACCGTTAATCTGGAAATGACCGTGAACTACGAGCTGTCTAGCTTCTGCTCTGGAAAGAGCAAAGCCAAGTCTGTAAACTACATTGTCCAAACGGCTTTCGAGTACCTGTAAAAGGTTTTCACCTGTAACACCGCTCTTCTTGTTAGCGATTTCAAAGTAATGAGCAAACTGGCTCTCTAATACACCATAGTATCTCTTTGCTTTCTGCTTTTCTCTAAGCTGAACACCGTATTCAGAAAGCTTCTTTCTGCTCTGACCGTGCTGGCCGGGAGCATATTCTCTCTTATTTATTGCGCACTTTTCACCGTAGCATCTGGAACCCTTTAAGAACAACTTCTGTCCTTCTCTTCGGCAGAGACGGCATACCGCGCCTGTATATCGTGCCATGTATTACACCTCCCCTATAATCAGACTCTTCTTCTCTTAGGCGGTCTGCAACCGTTGTGAGGAATCGGAGTTACATCTTTAATCATTGTTACTTCAAGGCCTGCTGTCTGGAGAGCACGGATAGCCGCTTCTCTTCCTGCGCCGGGGCCCTTAACATAAACCTCTACGGACTTTAAACCGTGCTCCATAGCGGCTTTTGCAGCTGTTTCTGCTGCCATCTGTGATGCAAAGGGTGTGCTCTTCTTGCTTCCTCTGAAACCGAGTCCGCCGGAAGATGCCCAAGAAAGCGCATTACCCTGAGTATCTGTAATAGTTACGATAGTGTTATTAAAGGTGGAGCGAATATGAACAGCTCCGCGTTCAATGTTTTTCTTTTCTTTTCTCTTACGAGTTCTCTTAACCTGAGCCATTTAATTTCCCTCCCTCTTATTTCTTCTTGCCTGCGATTGTTCTCTTAGGACCTTTTCTTGTTCTTGCATTGTTCTTTGTGTTCTGTCCTCTTACAGGAAGGCCTCTTCTATGACGAAGACCTCTGTAACAACCGATTTCTATAAGGCGTTTGATATCAAGAGCTATCTGTCTTCTAAGGTCACCTTCAACAGTGTAATCTCTGTCGATGATTTCTCTGATTTTGGAAAGCTCATCTTCTGTTAAATCTTTAACTCTGGTATCGGGGTTGATACCAGCTTCTGCTAAAATCTTGTTAGAGCTCTTTACGCCGATACCGTATACATAGGTAAGGCCGTATTCAACTCTCTTTTCATTAGGTAAGTCTACACCTGCTATTCTTGCCATTAGCTTTTTTGCACCTCCTGGTTTAATACTTATAATAACTATATTTCATAACCGAAGGGTTCACAAACAGTTAAGTCCGTGCAGCCGCTCCCTTACAGCTATAAGCCTAAATGAGTCTGTGCTGCGTTGCAGCATAGGGCTAAATTAACCCTGTCTTTGTTTGTGCTTGGGATTTTCGCAAATAACCATAATCTTGCCTTTTCTCTTGATTATTTTGCACTTTTCGCACATAGGTTTTACTGATGGTCTTACCTTCATTTTGGCTACCTCCTTACGAGTACATTTTTCCTTTGTACTCTAACTTAATAATTAACACATATATGAATTGACGATTTGCACTACATAAATCTTATTTGGCTCTCCAGGTGATGCGTCCTCTTGTTAAATCGTAGGGACTCATCTCAACGGTTACCTTATCTCCGGGAAGAATTCTTATAAAGTTCATACGAAGCTTTCCGGAAATGTGAGCCAGAATTCTGTGTCCGTTCTCAAATTCCACCTGGAACATCGCATTGGGCAGTGCCTCAATGACTGTTCCTTCCAATTCTAAAACATCTTCCTTTGCCAAGTACAAAACCCCCTTTATGTTTCTGATATATTTTTAGTATATCTTTTTAGAGCATATCTTATCTTTTTGCTTGTAAGGCTTTCGCTCTGAGCACAAAGCAATATTTCTTCGTCCTTATGGCCGGTAAAAATCACATGCTTTTTGCTTTTCTTCTTGGGCGATTGTGCCCTGCGCCTTTTGCCGTCGCAAAGATAGAGATAATCATCTTCTTTAACTACTACAAAGCATTTGCCTTTGTCTCTTCCAAAGGTTGCATATACAAATTCTCCAATATGATTATTCATATACGCTCTCTCCGTCTGTAAGGATTATGGGCTTATCCTTTGTAATAAGAACGGTATTCTCATAGTGTGCCGCAAGCGATTTGTCAAGCGTTACAACCGTCCAGTTGTCGCTAAGGGTTTTTGTGTCATAATCGCCGTATGTTACCATAGGCTCTATTGCCACTGTCATACCCGCTGCAAGCCTTATGCCGTGGCCGAAAGTGCCGTGGTTGGCAATCTCGGGGTCCTCGTGAAGCGACTTGCCTATTCCGTGACCGCAGTATCTTCTTACTATTCCAAATCCGCTGTCCTCCACAGTTTTTTGTATCGTAGCCTGAACACTGCCAAGCCTTTCGCCGTGGCGGGCGTACTTTAGACCATCAAAGAAGCTCTGCTTTGTAACATCTATAAGTCTTCTCGCCTCGTCTGTTATCTTGCCCACAGCAAATGTCCTTGCTGCGTCGCAGTGATAACCTTCTTTATAAGCACCAACATCTATACTTATGATGTCTCCGTCCTTAAGCGGTCTGTCCGATGGGATTCCGTGTATTACCACCTCGTTTACCGAGGCACATATACTTGCCGGAAACCCGCCGTAGCCCAGAAAAGATGGTTTTGCTCCCTGACCTAAGATATAGTCCTTTGCAATCCGGTCCAATTCTTTTGTCGTTATTCCGGCGGATATGTGCTTTTCGACTTCGCAAAGAGCACCATACACAATCCTTCCGGAAGTTCTCATTTTTGCAATTTCGGTTGACGATTTTATATATATCATAATTTCGCCCTCACTACCCAAGAGATTCTATAGCCTTAAGAATCTTCTCGCTTGTATCTTCGATATTACTCTGACTTACAATCTCTTTTAAGATTCCCTTCTCTCTAAAGTAATCTTTGAGCGGTGCAGTCTTCTTATGGTAAATATCGAGTCGCGATTTTATGATTTCGGCTTTGTCGTCCTCTCTGGCAATAATTTCACCGCCACACAAATCGCATATTCCTGCCTTTTTGGGAGGATTGGTGCGTATGTGGTAGGGAGCTCTGCATTTTGAGCATTCCCTTCTGCCCGAGAGTCTGTCTACTATAACCTCATCTTCAACCTCAAGAGATAATGCCATATCCAGCCAGTCGCCGCCTTCTTTGTCCATAAACTTTGCTTGGTTTATGGTTCTGGGGAATCCGTCTAAGATGTAACCGTTTTTGCAGTCATCTTCTTTTAAACGCTCTTCGATGACAGGAATCATAAGTTCATCGGGGAGTAATTCCCCCTTATCGATATAGGCCTTTGCCTCAATGCCAAAGGGCGTTTTGGCCTCTATGGCCTCGCGGATTATAGCACCGGTGGATATTGCCGGTATGTTTAACTTTTCTGTTAATATTTTTGCCTGGGTGCCTTTACCGGCACCGGGAGCACCCAACAAGATGAGTTTCATATTATTCACCTATTTCTTATTCAAGAAAACCTTTGTAGTGACGCATAAGCATTTGAGATTCAATCTGCTTTGTTGTTTCAAGTGCAACACCAACTACGATGAGAAGGGATGAACCGCCGATTGCATAGAAGTTGTAGCTTATAACTTCTGAAAGAATCATAGGAAGAACTGCAACTACACCAAGGAAGAGAGCTCCTGTAAGTGTTATTCTGGAGAGAATCTTGCCAATATAGTCGCTTGTAGGTCTTCCGGGTCTGATACCGGGAACAAATCCACCGTTTCTCTTCATATTGTTTGCAACTTCAACGGGATTGAACTGTATTGCTGTATAGAAATATGTGAAGAACACAATAAGCAGGAAGTAAAGCACCATATAGAGCCAGGAGGTCTGTGTAAACATTCCCCAGAATCTGCCCCAGAATGTAGCCTTGGGTGTGTAACCCACAAAGCCCATAATAGTAGAGGGGAAGCTCATAATGCTCATGGCAAAGATAATCGGGATTACGCCTGCCATAGCAACCTTAATCGGAATATGTGTGCTCTGTCCGCCGTACATTTTTCTGCCTACCATTCTCTTGGCATACTGTACGGGGATTCTTCTTTCAGCATTGTCCATAAACACTACGAATGTAACCATCGCAATAGATACAATAATTATTGCCAGAACTGACCAGATGTTAAGAGCACCTGCACTAAAGTTCTTTCCTACCTGCGATACCATAGTGGGTATGCCGGAAACGATACCGGAGAAGATAATAACGGATATTCCGTTACCTACGCCCTTTTTGGTAATCTGTTCACCCAGCCACATAAGGAATGCTGTACCTGCGGTAAATGTGAATGCTATTGTAATGTAGCCCCAGAAACCGGGAATACTTACAAAGCTTCTAAGTGCAAAGTAAAGACCTGTAGCCTGGATAAACGCCAGTATAACTGTACCGAAGCGTGTCCACTTTGCAATAATCTTTCTGCCCTCTTCGCCTTCCTTGGAAAGTCTTTCCAAAGCAGGAATTGCAACTGTAAGAAGCTGCATTATAATGGAAGAGTTAACATACGGAGTGATACTCATAGCAAATATTGTAGCATTTGCAAAAGCACCACCGGAGAAAGCATCGAGCATGGAAAACAGGTTGTTGCCTGTAGATCCCAAAAGGCTCTCAAGTGCTCCCTCTCTTAAACCGGGAACCGGTATGAAGGAACCGAGCCTGAATATAAAAATCATAAGCAAGGTGTAAAGCATTTTGTGTCTTAAGTCCGGGATTGCCCAGGCATTTCTAAGAGTTTTAAACACCTTACATCA
>JAZNFW010000144.1:0-7495 GCA_045576175.1 Clostridia bacterium
ACGATCCGACTTAACGCACAAATTCCGCACCCTCATCTGTGAGAAATACTCCCTTGTTGGAACGCTCAAAAATTTTTATTCCAAGCTCCTCTTCCAGAGATTTGACTGCAGAGGATATGCTTGTCTGTGCAACGAACATAGACTTTGCCGCCTCGTTGAAAGAGCCTTGTTTTACAATCTCGAGTATATATTTACATTGTTGTATTGTCACAACCTACACCTCGCTTAATGTGTACTGACAAAATATTATAACACATTTTTCTAAAAAAGTAAAATAATTTTTCACACAAAAACGACTCTTAATGCAGCAATAAAAATCAAAGCACAAAAAAACGATATCCCCACACATGCCCGCTTATTTCCCGACTTGTATTCATATGCACCATAGCTTATGCCATACACGCACGACCACAAAACCAGAGAAAGAAAAAGTATTTTATAAATCAAATTTTATCCTCCTTTGTGCTTACTGTAACCTTAAAGACAGCATCATTTAGCAAATCGGTCCAATTGTATTTTTCGTAGTCTTTCTGCAGGGCAAATTCACTTCGGGCAATAAGGGCTATATCCAAAATGTCGCATCCCTTTTTTCCATACTGTGAAAGTGCATTTTCCATATCTTTTTCCAATGCACCCGCATTTAAATTGTTATCTGCCTTTACAGAAAGAAGAACCTTTGTTTTAAGCTTTCCATCCTGTATATCCACCAGTATTTTTGGCTTTTTTCTGCTCTTTACATCTGTCCCCTTGTACTTTACCTTTTTTGTGCTTTTTAAAAGACCCATAAGCCACTTTTCTTCTACAAGCTCTTTAGCTTTTGCATCCTTAACCGCAAAGGCGGATTTAACATAGGAGTTTTTTTCGGATATATCGTCACCCTTTGATACTATATAGGGCATAAAACAGCTTCTTTCTGTGTGATAGGCATCTATAAATCCCGATATATCAAGGCTTGTGACATAGGTGTCTCCCTCACGGAACATGCTTTGAAAGTATTTTTCGGGGTTCGATTCCAGCACAGGCTTTAAGCCTTTTAAATATTTTTCGGATTCCGTATCCGTCAGGGCAAGCATTGTTTGCGGTCTTACCGAAATTTTCCTTTCGAAATAATCTATTTCATCATACATACCCTCACTTGCAGGCCCCTTAGAAAAAATGATTGCCGAAAGATGCGAAAAGCTAAGCTCCTTACTGATTTTTTCGCTCATATGGTACACCGCAGAATCTATATCCCTACCCTCACTTGTAAAGCATATAAGCGATGACCCTTCGCCCTTTCCAGGCTCTGCGAAGCTACCCGAATCCGCAACGGCAAAAGTGTATTTTTTGTAGCCTTCGGTTTGTGATTTATCCACCCCCACTGCCATTACAGTTGCAAGAGCGTCGGTCTCCGTACTGTCGTAGCAGCCGCATAAAACCAGCGGAAGCACAAGCATAAGTGCAAATATTTTATACATCCTTTTTCCTCCAAAACAGTCTATACAGTATTGCCGTAATCGGCAGGAACAAAAAACATAGTACGCTCATAATACTGTTTAAAAATTCACCGTGTACTATGCCCGAAAGGGTTACAACCGCCACTGTTACGGGTGCTGCTATGGGTCTTCTGTCCTCAAGACTAAACACCTCTTTGAAGATATACGATGCAAAAAATGAAAGCGCACCTACAGACAAAAATCCGGAGAAAATCCATATGATGAAAACCAAGCCGTCCAGCCTTTGAAAAATGACAGATGTATTCGACAGCGATGCCAGAGTATACAGTGGATACGGGTGAGCCACAGACACAGGATACGGAACACAAAGTGTGTAGAAAAGCGCTACGATTACGGCTATAGTTCCTCCGATAATTACTGCATAGCGTGCGGCTTTGCTACCTTTTGGCGAGAGGCTTTTTCTCATAACATACACATAAAACACATCTGCAAACACATACATCATACCAAACACTCCGGAAAAGTCGCCCTTGCCGAGCATAGGACATATGTTTAAATAGTTGATCTCGGCAGATGAAGACAAAAGTATAAGCGCCAAAAGCGAGACAAACACAACCAGTGTCGCAAAACCATATCTTGTGATTGCCTCAAAGCCGAAATATGTTGCAAAGAACACACAAAGTCCAAACACCAGTGTTATTGCCATCCTTGGTGTATCCTGAAGCACATACCTCTGGAGTGCATCAATATTAATACTCATCCTCTGCGATGCACTAATAAGGGTGATGGCGAATATAACACACATCAGAATGCTCGACAGAGCTTTTCCGTAGACCTTGTCCATGGCACCCAAAAGGTCTTTGTCTCCTAGCATTTTGTCTGCTATGACAAGAGCAAAAAGAGCAATAACGACAGTGAGAAATGCATTTATAAATGCTGCGGTGCCGGAGTTTTTTACATAACCCGAAACAGCACCAAGGCTCACCGATGAAATAATGAGTACTGTATGAAGACAGGCTGTTTCCTTTGAGCCGGATCTTTCCATTTTAACCCCTCCACTTACGACTTATATGTGCTTTCTTGTACATATCTTTTGGCCTTAAATAGTTTTCCCTTCTTGAGCCTCTTACCCATATAGGCGAGCCAAAGAGCAGACTGAATTTGCCGTGTGTGCCAAGTGGTGAAAGCGGCGACATAAACGGCACGCCAAACGACCTTGTACCCACAGCCATAACGGTATTTATAAAAAACACTGCCGCCACTCCGAAAAGCCCCATAAAACCTGCTCCCAGTATATAAAGGAATCGGGAAAATCTAAACGCAAACGATAGTGAATATGACGGAACTGTGAATGAGGCAATACCTGTTACCGCCACCACTATTATCATAATGGCGCTTACAAGATTTGCCTCTACCGCCGCCTGCCCTACTATGAGACCACCCACAATACCGAGTGTAGAGCCGATGGGACCGGGAACTCTTATTCCAGCCTCCTTGATAAGCTCAAAGCTTATTTCCATAAGCACAAGCTCCATAAATGCCCCAAAAGGAACAAGTGCTCTCGACGCAGACACAGTGAGCAAAATATTTGTAAGCAAAAGCTCGGGATGGAAATTTAAGAGCGATACAAAAACAGCCGGGAAAAGAAGCGAAAGAAATACTGCCAGATATCTAAGTAGCCTTATAAGAAGAGAGTATGGATACCTGAGATAGTCATCTTCTGCCGATGTTATAAGGTCAAAAAATGTGGCAGGCATTATAAGGGCGTGTGAGCTTCCGTTTAATACAAAAGCCACTCTGCCCTCAGTGAGTGCCTTGCAGACACGGTCGGGTCTTTCGGTAGTAACCATCTGCGGTACGGGCAGAAACGATGACTCCTCAATGTACTGCTCCACATCCAGTGTAGAGAGCACATACTCCGCATCTATAAGGCTTATTCGCCGTCTTACCTCGTCAACGAGGCTTTCGTTGGTAACATTTTTGATATATGCTATAGAGCCGGCTGTTTTGGAGGTTTTGCCTACGGTTATGTTTTCCATAACAAGATTGGGAGTGTTTAAGGTCTTTCTTATAAGTGCTGTATTGCACCTTAGTACCTCGTTGAAACCCTCGTGCGGACCTTGAATTACCGCTTCGTTTTCGGGGTTCCCTACACTGCGGTGCTCCCAGGATTTTACATCAACCACAAAGACCTTGTCCACCGTGTCTACAAAAACAACAGCGTTGCCCATATTCACGCTTTGAAGAGCAGCGTTTATTTTTGTATCGGTATGAAGCTGACACTGCTCCACAAGACTTTTTTCTATGAGTTCCTCTGATTTGGTATCCGAATTTAACTCAGCATTAAAAAGAGGCCTTAGTATGAAATCATTTATAGATTCCGATGAGGAAAGTCCGTCTACGAAAATGACAAAGGCTTTTAGCTTTCTTTCGCCTCTGCCTATATCAAACTCGCGAAGCATTATGTCGCCGTTTTTTTCGAGCGTAAATACTTTTTGTGCATAGCGAAGGTTTTCTGAAAGGCTACAGCTTACATTTTCTTTTATTTGCATTTTTTCGTTTTGTTGCGGAGGCGAAATTTCAAAGCTCTTTACATTTGCCCCGCTGTCATATAAAAAAAGGTTTTTCATATATAATCACCACATTTAGAATTTGCCTCCAATCCAAAAATATTCATTGTATAGTTTTTGTTTCTTTGGGAAATACTCTTTGCGAGGTGATTTGTATAATGCAGAGCATAGACAAAATAAAGCTTGCCGTAAAGGGAGCACTAAGTGAGAATTTTGCACTACTATACAAGCAAGGCAGAAAAAGGATACTTGTGGAAAGCTGTGTAATTGAAGCGGTGTATCCTGAAATCTTTGTGGTATCGCATATAGACGGAAAAACAAAAAAGAGCGTAAGGCTATCCTTTTCATATACGGACATCCTTACAAAAAATGTTTGCTTACAAAGGATTTCCTAAAATGCCCGGTGTTATGTAATATATACAATGTTTTTCCAAAGTTTTAAAAAATTTGCACAAATTTGAATTATCATCTTGAAGAATCCGAAAATGTATTGTATAATATATATAAAGTAATACATTTAAGGAGGAGTTTGAAATGATTAAATTAGTAGTTGGTAAGAAAGGTTCCGGTAAAACCAAAACTATGCTCGATGCTATTGCAGAGGCAGTAAAGGTGGAAAACGGTAATGTAATATTCGTTTGTAACTCCAATCGACATATGCTCGAAGTAACTCATGCAGCAAGACTTGTTGATGTATCAAATGCAGATACCGAGACATTTAGACTTTTCAAAGCTTTCATAATGGGTATGCTCTCTCAGAATTATGACATATCTCATATTTTTGTAGACAGCCTGTTTAAAATTGTTCCCGATGATAAGGACGGACTTGCAGATTTTGTTGAAGGACTTGAAAAGCTTAGCGAAGATGCAAATGTTAAGTTTACAATCTGCATAAGTGCAGATGCCAGTGAACTTCCTGAAGCAATTCACAAATATATCTAAATTATCAAATCGGCCGTCTTTATAAAGGCGGCTGTTTTGTTTTTAGTTTAACGAAAGGCTGTAGAGGGATGTCGGAAAAAGAAATTTATATTTCTGTGGCAAAAAATGCAACCGCAGAAATTACAGAGAAAAAGTCAAGATTTATAGCCAATGTCTGCCATATAGAAACCGAGGACGAGGCAAATGCATTTATAGACAGCATAAAAAAGCAGCACTACAGTGCACGTCACAATGTGTATGCCTATATATTAAGCTCGGGCTTTAAAAAATATACCGACGACGGCGAGCCTGCAAAAACCGCAGGTCTTCCTATACTGGAAATGCTTGAAAAGCAAGGGATTACCGATGTTGTATGTGTGGTAACAAGATATTTTGGCGGTACTCTTCTTGGAACAGGCGGACTGGTGAGAGCATATACCGAAGCCGCAAAACACGGTGTACAGGAAGCTGAAATAGTAAAAATGCACTCCTGCGAGCTTATTGAGCTTTGTGTGCCGTACAGCTTGCTTGGCTCCTTGGAATATCTTATAAAAACCTCCTGTGCGGTATGTGAGAATAAAGAATTTGGCGAAGCTATAACTATGACAGTAACCATAGAGGGCGAAAAATCCGAGGAGCTTGTAAAAAACATTCAAAATGACTTTGGCACATCTGTAGAAATACGCCTGAAAGGCAGGGTGTATAGAAAAATATGAACAACAAAAAAATTTCTGTTCTGCTTGGCTTTTTGGGAATAATTTTTCTTTCGCTCATTGTCTATCTTACTGTGTTCGACCTTGCAAATCACGATGATTACGCCGTAGATAACCACACAGATAAGGAAAGAATTACAGTTAGAGGCACGATTTTTGATGCAAACAAAACCGTTCTTGCAAGAAGCACCAAGCCAAACGGACAAAGAAAATACCCTTACAAAAATTTGTACTGCCACATAATAGGCTACAAATCTTTAGCGTATGGTTCAAACGAAATTGAGAAATACTACAACAGCGATCTTTTGGGTGAGTCTTCTGCACCTATTGCGGGTAAGATAATTTCTTTTTACGATGATGTAAAATCTCTTTTTAAAAAAGACGATGACTATACAGGATACAACATAACACTTACAATAGACCACGCTCTTCAGTCTTTTGCCTATGATGCTTTGGGTAGTTATCAGGGAAGTGTGGTGGCAATAGAGCCAAAAAGCGGCAAAGTGCTTGCTATGGTAAGTAAGCCCGATTTTGACCCCAGCGAAGAAAATCTTGCCATATCCATACAGAAAGCTACAGAAAGCTCCAACAAGGCACTACTGAGGCGTGCCACACTGGAAGCATATCCTCCAGGCTCGACATTTAAGCTCATAGTAGCTGCCGCCCTGATTGAAAACGGCTACAACGACTTTGTGTTTGACGACAACGGCGAACTGAGTGTAAAAATCAAAAACTACGGTGAGGGAAAAGGAAAATTCCTTGGTGAAACCGACCTTATAAAAGGCTTTATAAATTCCAGCAACATATATTTTTCCGAAGCCGGAATAAATATGGGCGCTGACAAGGTAACGGATATGGCAAAAAGCTTTATGTTTGAACAAAACATACCGTTTAACCGACTTGGCGTTGCACTTTCTAAACTGCCGAAGGATATAAAATCCAATGGGGATGTAACCAATCTTTGTTTAGGACAGGGCGATGTAAAAGCCTCCCCTCTCCATCTTGCACTTATAGCGTCTGCAATAGCAAACGACGGTATTATGATGAGTCCGTACATTATTGATTCCATTTCCGGTCCTGCAGGAATAAAAAACAAACCGCAAAAGCTATCGGAATGTGTAAAGGCATCTACTGCAAGACAGTTAAAAGACCTTATGCGGCTTTGTGTAGCAGAAGGAACGGGAACTGCAGCTGCAGTGTACGGCAAGGATGTGTGCGGTAAAACCGGAACAAGTGAAGTAGACACAAAGGAAAACACTGCGCACGCACTTTTTGTGGGTTTTGCGCCCTACGATGACCCGGAAATTGCCATTTGTGTGGTTGTGGAAAATCTGCCCCACAAAAATACAGGCGGAACTGTGGCTGCACCCATAGCACAAAAAGTACTGGATAAATTTTTTAGTTTGAAATAGAATAAATCACCTCCTCTATGCAGAAAATTTAAAAGAGGAGGTGATTTTTTTATGGATATTAAATCCAGCGAAACAAAAATCAATCTTATGAGAGCTTTTGCGGGCGAAAGTATGGCTAGAAACAGATATAATATGGCTTCTTCCGCAGCAAAAACCGAGGGGCATTTCGTGGTTGCAAGTATATTTGATTTTACTGCCAAACAGGAACAAGCCCACGCAACAGTATTTTACAACTTTTTAAAGGAAGTAAATGACACAAATTTCGACATAAGTGCATCATATCCCGTTAATGTTTACACAAAAACCGAAGACCTCTTAAAAGCAGCAGTTCACAACGAATACGAGGAATACAACGACGCATACAAAAAATTTGAAAGCATCGCTACCAGCGAGGGATTCAATGAAATTGCAAGTGCATTTCGCCTTATTGCAAACATCGAAAA
>JAZNFW010000145.1:0-6209 GCA_045576175.1 Clostridia bacterium
CAGTCCACCGGACTGTTTTCATCACGCTCGCACCTTCTCAAGGTTCGAGTCCTTTGCAATTTACGCATAAAAAAACAGCCTCGCTTTGCGAGACTGTATTTTTATGGCTGGGCTAGAAGGACCACATATTGCTTCGCAATCTGCACTCGCTCGTCCACCCAAATGCTTCGCATTTCGGTACCGGACTTCCCGCTGCTCGCTAAAAACAGTCCACCGGACTGTTTTCATAACGCTCGCACCTTCTCAAGGTTCGAGTCCTTTGCAATTTACGCATAAAAAAACAGCCTCGCTTTGCGAGACTGTATTTTTATGGCTGGGCTAGAAGGACTCGAACCTCCGAATGCCGGAATCAGAATCCGGTGCCTTACCAACTTGGCGATAGCCCAATATTTTGAACACTTAAGTATAATACCAAAAATACTAGTAATTGTCAATACTTTTTTTAAAAGTCATTAAATATTTTTTACATATGTAATTATAATATGCAAAATGTTTATATAAATCTTTGAAATACATATTTTGCAAGTAACCATTCGAGTGCAAAAGTGTAACCAAACAAAAAAGGCCGGCGGAAATCCGCCGGGCCTCTTTTAATATGTTATTATTTATACTGTGATTCAGTTATCGCATAGGGTGTTTTGATTGCGTTTGCAACAGCTTCCTTTACCACTGCCTGTCTCTCTGCGGTGTTAATCGCAGGAGCGGGAACATAGCTGAAGCTTTCGGGAGACTTGCCTGTTATTGTGCAAATCCATGTGAGAGCTGCAAGATATCTTCCTGTGAAGTTGTCGAGGTGATATCCGTCGCGGTTGAGAGTATCTCCAATAAAGCTTGTTCTTGCATTCTGGAGAGCAGTACCAGATGGTATTATAAATTCCATGCCCTTTGCGGTCATCATCTGGTTTTTGCAGCTGTTTACAACACCCCTGTACATAGCAAGCTGGTCGCTGTTGAAGGTTTTTACAAATACATCCTGTGTACTGGTACTCTGGTGAGCCCAAGACATGTGTGTGCCGATTTTAACCTTGGGATTAGAAACTGTGGCTTTTATGTGCTCAATTATACCGGGAAGATGAACACTATAAGCATTGTCTCTTTGAGAATCATTGGAAGCGTGCTGAATTACAACATAATCCCATTCTTCGTCTTTGAGACCGTCTGTGATATTCCATGAAGAATTTACAACAAAGGAACCTTCGGTATTTTTTCTGTACGAATAGGAAGAGTCGGGTGTCATTATGTTTGAATAATGGTTGGCGAGGTGAGAACCACCTTTATACATGATACCAAGTATTATGTTGTCGTATCCGCATTCCTCTGCAAAGTTGTAGAGATAGTGCATACCATCTTCGCTGAAGCTGTTGCCTATTGTAAGAATGGCAAGAGTATTTCCTACATATTTGTTGGAAAGGAGTCTTTTTATAATGGTTGCCGCTTCTGCTCTTGTGGCAGATGCCTTGGGTGAGAATGTGCTTGCGGTTGTACCGTTTACAATGGAAAGGGAAAAAGCACCCTCTACATATCTTAAAGCCCACGGAGCTATTTCACCCTTGTCTTCAAAAAGAACCAAATCACCTTTGGGAGCGGTTTTTCTGGATTTTACTTCATAAGCACGGATTATAAAAGAGGTCATTTCTTCTCTTGTTATGTGTGCAGTGGGCTTAAAATTACCGTCTGCTGTCATATTGGGGTCGATAATTCCCATGTTTTTGGCTGTTTGAACTGTATTTGCGTACCAGTCAGTTGCCGCAACATCGGAATAAGCATTGGTGTAGGGATGTTCTGTTACACCGAGCACGCGTACAACAAGTGCCAGAAATTCTGCTCTTGTAATGGTGCGGGTAGGGGCGAATTCTGTTTCGCTTATACCCTTGATAATACCTTTTTTAGACATCTTGAGAATGTCTGCTTCTGCCCAGTGGCCTTTAATGTCCTGAAAGCCTTTTGCATCGTCTTCTGCCGCCATAACAGGCATAATGCATAAAGCAGAAAGGCAAATTGAAAGCACAAGAATTAAAGATAAAACCTTTTTCATTACTATTCCTCCTTGAGTTCTATCATTAATTTAATTATATCATCACAGATAGTTAAAATCAACCTGAAATTGATAAAACCGGCATAGCTCAAACCACATCGAGAATAGCTTCTGCTCTGTCTATAGCCTCGTGTATGTTTGCTGCAAAGTTTGCCTCGCCTATTTCGTAGAAGAGGCCATCCTTTTTAAGTACGGAAAGAGGCTGCTCGTTTATGTGCGATATCACAATAACTATGCCGTTTTCTTTGCATGTGGTGTATATGTTTTTGAGAGTTTTGCATGCAGTAGCATCAAGTGCGGGCACGCCTCTCATTCTTATTATCATAGCCCTTGTGCCTTTTTTTGCATCGTTTATTATATCCAGAAGCTTGTCCGAAGCGCCAAAGAACATAGGTCCTGTTATTTCGTAAACCACAGTTGCTTTGGGGATTTTTATGTAGCGGATGGATTCTGTGTCGTTTTCTTCGTCGTAGAGCTCTTCGTAATCTGTCCACTTTCTTACGCCTGCGGTATTTGCCATTCTGTTTATAAAGAGAACAGCCGCCACTATAAGACCGATTTCTATCGCTACCACAAGGTCAAAGCATACAGTTAAGAGGAATGTTACAATAAGTACTGCAAAGTCACTCTTGGGGGATTTTCGCATAGCCAGAAATTCTCTCCAGCTACTCATATTGTATGCCACTATTATAAGCACGCTGGCAAGAGCTGTAAGAGGTATAAGCGATGCATATGGCATAAGTACTACCATAATAATTGCCAGAGTTATTGCGTGAACCACACCTGCAACGGGGGATGCGCCGCCGTTTTTAACATTGGCTGCAGTTCTTGCTATTGCACCTGTGGCAGGTATTCCGCCAAAGAGACCGGAGAATATATTTCCCACACCCTGTGCCACAAGCTCTGTGTTGGAGCGGTGACGGCTGCCTATCATTCCATCGGACACAACGCAGGACAAAAGTGACTCTATAGCTGCAAGTATTGCTATGGTAAATGCAGGAGACATAAGCTCTCTTATGAGAGAAAAGCTCACCTTGGGTAGTGACGGCATAGGAAATGCACCCGAGAGAGAGCCGTACACACTGCCTATTGTTGCCACATCGAGATTAAAGAGTTTTACTATAAGTGTTGTACCAATTATAGCAACAAGTGATGCTGGGATTTTTTCATTTATCTTGGGCAGAATTATCATAATGGCAAGTGCCAGAGCACCCACAAGCACTGCATAGGGGTTTATGGTATGTATGTTTTGTGCATAAGCACCTATTCTTTCAAAAAATTCAGAGGGCACATCTGCCATTTCAAGCCCGAGGAAATCCTTTAGCTGTTGTACAAAAAGTGTAACCGCTATACCCGTTGTAAAGCCCACAGTAATTGTGGAGGGTATGAACTTTATAAGCGAGCCTACATTGAGAAGTCCCATAATAACAAGCATAATACCTGCCATAATTGTGGCTACTATGAGTCCGTCCAGACCGAATTTGCCTATAATACCTACTACTATTACGACAAATGCCGCAGTTGGACCGCCAATCTGTACACGGCTTCCGCCGAAAAACGAAATCATAAATCCTGCAATTATCGCCGTGTGAATACCCTTTTCGGGAGATACGCCCGAAGCAATAGCAAGTGCTATGGACAGGGGCAGTGCTATGATTGCCACGATTATGCCTGCAATCAGGTCCTTTAAAAATTTTGATTTGTCGTAGCCTTTCATTGTGGAGAAAAGCATTGGCTTTATCCTTGGATTATACAATATAAAAACCTCTTTTCGAAAAGATTTTTTCAACTAAAACAGTATAACACATAGGGTTGACAATGTAAATATTTTTGTGTCAAAAAGTGGTTATCTACATATATTATTATAGAGGTGATATTAGTGTGTTCAATCGGCGGTGAAATAGACTACAGACGCAAAATAATGGTGGAGGACTACCACAGAGAAATGCTTTCGACAATGAAAAGACGCGGACCGGACTGTGATGGCATATATTCAGATGAAAATGCAGTTCTTCTGCATGCCAGGCTTGCAGTCATAGATGTGGAAAACGGCTCTCAGCCGATGACGGCGTCCTATAGGGGCGAAACCTACACGATTGTATACAACGGTGAAATTTACAACACGGAGGAAATGAGAAAAGAGCTTATAAAAAACGGCATAACACTCTCTACAAGGTCGGACACGGAGATAGTGCTTATGCTCTACGCTCACTATGGCAAAGAGTGTGTAAATATGCTAAACGGCATCTTTGCCTTTGCGGTGTGGGAGAAGAATGCAAAAAGGCTTTTCTTAGCGCGAGACAGAATGGGGGTAAAGCCGCTTTTCTATTGCATAAGAGATACTTCTATGGTGTTTGCATCGGAGATGAAATCCCTCTTTAAGCACCCCGATATAGATGCAAAAATAGACAAACGCTCTGTTGCAGAGCTTATGCTTATAGGACCGGGGCGCACACCCGGATATGCAGTGTTTAAAGGAGTTGAGGAACTTAAGAGAGGACATTTTGCATATTTTGACCGAGATGGATTTAAAAGTGAGTGCTATTGGGATGTGAGTGCAAAAAAACACACCGACAGCAAGGACCAGACTATAGAAAAGGTGCGTTTTCTTGTAAAGGATGCCATAGAAGGACAGCTTGTTTCCGATGTACCTGTGGGTACATTTTTGTCGGGCGGATTGGATTCGAGCATAATATCGTCTGTTGCGGCAAGATATATGAAAAAAAGAGGTGAGAGGCTAAATACATTTTCGGTAACATACAGAGATAACGACAAGTATTTTAAAAAGAGTAAATTCCAACCCAATTCCGACGAAACCTATATAGATATAATGCAAAAATATTTGGATAGCGACCATCATCTTGTAACCATAGATACCCCCGAGCTTGCAAATGCCCTTAAGAGCGCAGTGGATGCCAGAGATTTGCCGGGTATGGCGGATGTGGATTCGTCACTTCTCTTGTTCTGCAAAGAAATAAAAAAACACGTCACTGTGGCACTTTCGGGCGAATGTGCCGACGAAATCTTTGGCGGATATCCCTGGTACAGAGATGAAAAAATCCGCTCGGCATATGGTTTTCCGTGGGCACAGTCCACATCGTACAGGTCGGAATTTATAAACAAAGACATAAAGATAGATGCTATGGAATATGTAAATTCTCTCTACGATGAGTATGTGGATTTAACGCCCCGATACTCAGGCGATGATGCTACAGAAAAGCGTATGAAAGAAATGGTCTATCTTAATATGAACTGGTTTATGCAGACTCTTCTGGACAGAAAGGACAGAATGAGTATGTATTCGGGCCTTGAGGTGAGGGTGCCGTTTTGCGACTACAGAATAGCGGAATATATGTACAATGTTCCGTGGGAGCTCAAGGATTTGTTCGGAAGAGAAAAAGGACTTTTGCGTGCAGCGGCGGAGGGCATTTTGCCGCCTGAAATATTGTATCGCAAAAAGAGCCCGTACCCCAAAACCCACAATCCGTCGTACACTGCTATGGTGGAAAAACTGCTTATGGAAATTCTTGAGGATAAAAATGCACCACTGTTTAAGGTGGCAGATTACGATGCGGTAAAGAGCCTTATAGGCTCGGAAAGAGGGGAGCCATGGTACGGTCAGCTTATGACAACGCCACAGACGGTTGCCTATATGATTCAGCTCAATTATTGGCTTGAAAAGTTCGATGTCAAAGTCAATATTTGACATTGACATTTTAACTTCGTTTGGGTATAATTTAAGCAAGATGCGAGAGCTTTGACGCATCTTGTTATGGGGACGTAAAGGTTTCGACGGGGATTTTGAAGTCCGAGGAGCGAGCAGCGGCGGGTACCGCTTTAACAAATCCACTTTTAAAATTAAACGCTAACAAAAATTTAGCTTACGCTGCCTAATTAGGTAGCCGTTCTTACCTGAAGGACCACGGTCGGGATAAGAGCGTCATCGAGTGGTGAACGTGAGTGGGCAAAGCTTTGAGCCTGCCATGCATAATGAAGCTACTAACTGCATAAGTTTGTTTGTGAACTTTTGTATGAGGGAATGTTAATCACAAACTGCGCTCGGAGAGCCTCGAATGAATAGGTTTTCGGACAGGAGTTCGATTCTCCTCGTCTCCACCACAAAAAAACACCCTACCGCAAAGCCGTGGCGTGTTTTTTTGTGGCGCATCCTCGG